>JAMONZ010000095.1 GCA_027066315.1 Hyphomicrobiales bacterium | reverse complement strand
ACACGCTGCAAAATCATACCTATCAAGAGGAAATGCAGCAGTTGCAACCGATGATGAATGGGCTGAATTTTAGAACTAAGCCCTAAGGGCTGACAGTAATCATTATCATTTCAAAAAGGCACTTCAAACGAAGTGCCTTTTTTTATTGCGTGGGTTTCTTTAAAACTGCAATAATAAATATATAGGTTTTACTGGATTATAGCTGATATTAAAATGACTATATAAAACAAAAAAAGCACCAAACAAAAATAAGAATTAGCTATATAGTCAGAAAAAAACTAAAAAAGAATAAAATTTTTTAGCTAGTAGGCTTTCTAACCCCCCTAGAATAAAAGAAAAATTAAATCATAATTAACTTTAATGGGGGTATTTATACCTGTTAAAAAAACAATGTGCAGGAGTATAATTATGCAAGCGGTTAGTTTTGAGCCTGAGGGTAAAGAATTGGTGATGAATGAGGACGATTTAATCGTTTCTAAGACTGATACTAAGGGTTGGATAACTTATTGTAATAATGCATGCGCCTCTTATGCAGAATATGAAATTGAAGAATTAATTGGCACTCCTCACTCTATAATTCGCTCAGATGCAATGCCACGATGTGTTTTTAAGTTACTTTGGGATAGGATTGAGCAGGGGCATGAGGTTTTTGCCTATGTCGTAAATAAGACCAAACTTAATAATCATTATTGGGTTTTTGCCCATATTACTCCTTCTTATGATGATAATGGGAATATTGCAGGTTATCATTCTAACAGGCGTAAGCCAGAAGAAAGACAGCTGGGAATTGTAAAGGGACTTTATAAAGCACTGCTACAAGAAGAGGCAAAATATAAAACTAGAAAAGAAGGTCTAGCAGCCTCAACCGCAATGCTTGTTTCACTATTAGAAGAAAACGGAGTTGATTATGACGAATTCATCCTCACTCTATAAAGCATTCATTCTTTCAGTATTTGTGGCTGTGACTGCGGTTGTAGTTTTTATTATTAGTTTTACTAAACTTCCTATTTGGATTGTTGAAATTATTAATGTGATGCAAGTGGCTTTGGCTTGGTTTACTGTGATTATGATTTTGAAAACACGTAAGGTTTTTAACAATATAAAAAAGGTTAGTGAAGCGGTTGCTAGAGGGAATTTCCATAGTCGTGCTAATGTAAATGGAGAAAAAGGTGAAGTTAGAGAAACGATAAACTCCTTTAATACAATGATAGATGCCAGTGATGCTTTTGCTCGTGAATCTGAGTTAGCAATGCAGGCCTCGGCTCAAGGAAAATATTATCGTAAAATTAGCCTAAGGGGTATGCACGGTCTTTTTTATAAGAGTTCAATGGGGATTAATGCTTCAATTGATGTTATGGCAAATCATGATTTAAGGGCAAAAGATGCAGTAGGCGAGACAAAAACTTTGCTTGAAGAAATGGAAAAAGGCGTTGCAGAAACTAGTGAGGTTTTGGCGGCACTTTCTAATTTGGATTTAACAAAACGCATGAATGGTGATTATCGGGGTGCTTTTGCAACACTTAAAAATGACACTAATGCAGTTGCGCAAAAATTAAATGAAATTGTTGCACAATTACGCAATACTTCGGGTGGCTTAAAAACTGCTACTGGTGAAATTTTAGCAGGGGCTAATGATTTATCTGATAGAACGACAAAGCAGGCCGCAACAATTGAGCAAACTTCAGCTGCAATGGAACAGTTGGCTTCAACTGTTACAAAAAATGCTCAAAAAGCAGATGGAGCTAGTGATAAATCAGTGGCTGTTTCAAAAGCTGCTGAGCAAAGTGGGCAGGTTATGCTTAAAGCAAATGAAGCAATGGAGCGGATTGCTATATCTTCCGAAAAAATCTCAAATATTATTGGCATGATTGACGATATTGCTTTTCAAACTAATCTCTTGGCCTTGAATGCTTCTGTTGAGGCAGCACGAGCTGGTGAAGCTGGGAAAGGTTTTGCTGTTGTTGCAATAGAGGTTCGTCGTTTAGCACAATCTGCGGCCGAGGCTTCCTCTGAAGTTAAGGTTTTGATTGAGCAAAGTGAAGATGAGGTCAAAAAGGGCACTAACTTGGTGCATGATGCAGCTGATAAATTAGAGAGTATGATTTTAGCAATTAAAGAGAATGGCGATTTGTTAAGTGAAATTGCCAAAGATAGCCAAGAGCAGGCCATTTCAATTGAAGAGGTTCATGGAGCGATTAATATAATGGACGAAATGACCCAGCATAACGCTGCTTTGGTTGAAGAAACAAACGCAGCTATTGAGCAAACTGAGGGTCAGGCAAATGAGCTTGATAGGATTGTTGATGTCTTTAAGGTTGAGGCTTCTGATAGGGGTGAAATAGCCGCATAGGTTATTTTCCTCTAGAGCAGATGAGCAATGGAGTTTGCGTAATATTTAATTAGTAATTTTTCTTCCCAGTTGGCTCGATATTTTTTATCTTCGACTTTAATGATATGGCGCAAAATTAACATACGCAGACCAACATCAACCAAATAATCATGGTCATTACGTGGGATATGTACATGTATATTTTTTTCTTCAAGTTCTTTGATGAGGTTAAAAATTTTACTCTTTATCTCAAACAAAGAAAGCAAGCCTGCTCCTTCTTGTTCAAAAATTGTTGCAACCAGTGAAACAGGCAAAACAGGCACAGCCTTGCCAACCTCGCTCATAAGATTTTGCCCAAGTTTTTCTATTTGTTTGTAGCGTTGCTCCTCACCCATAAGGCGTAAATCAAACTTATTGTCATCAAGATAACTCTTAAGTGAAATCGGCTTGCCAAACGATACGCAGGCATATCCATATCGAAACCAATGCCCCTTTATTGCCAAGCCGATTGAGTGATAGATAAAGCCAAATAATATTTTTGGTGAAAATTTGAACTTTTCAATATGACCTGATTTTTTACTAGCTTTAGATATTAAAAGCCTGTCCTCAAGTACTCGATCATAGTTTAAACCAACAGGAATAAAAACAATATCACGACTATCTTTTGGGTCGAAATCGGCCACCATATATGCCAAAAGTCCAAATTTTGGAGGCCTAATTGCGCCATCAAGAGATAGTCCGCCTTCAGGAAAAACTGCCTGAGTAACTCCTGCTATAGTAGCCATATGAACATATCGAGCCAGCACTTTTCGATATAATGGGTTGCTGCTTGATTGGCGGCGTACAAAATATGCTCCCATTGCTCGAATAAGATTTTGCAATGCCCAAATTCTAGCCCATTCTCCAACCGCATATGAAAGAGCAGAGGAGGCCGCGGCCATATATGTTACTAATACATAATCCATATTAGAGCGATGATTCATAACAAAAACAACACTTGAGTTTGGTTTAATATCTGCCAATGCTTTATCATTTGGGTTTCCTAGGCGAACTCGATAAAGCATTTGCGAGATTTTTTTTGCTAATTTTGTGCCGATTTTAAAATAGGTATATTGAGAGAAAGCAGGCACAACTTCATGAGCATATTTTCGTGCTTTTTGCATTATTATTTCTCGAGGAGTGCCGCTTTGCTTTGCTTCCAATTCAACTGCATCAATAACCTGCTCATCAAACATTAGTGCATCAATTAGTGCTTCTCGTTTAGTGAGCTTAAACGGCTGAATTTTTAGTGAGAGGGAAGAGTTTAATTTCTCGATAGCCTTATTGGCACGGCGGCGAAAAAACCAGCGAACAGATGGTGCAAGTAAGCGATCAATAAGACCAATAGTTGCTAAAATTGCCGCTAAAACAACTAGCCAAACTGGTAATGTAACCTCTCCCATATCTCCCCCCTACAAGAGTGTGACGTTTTGATGCTCTTGCGTCAAGTTTAGGGAGAAGAAAAATTATTTTGCTTGAGAAGTTATTTGGTTCTGTTCACCTAAACCCTCAACCGATAAGCGCATTTTTTGCCCTTCTCGCAAGAATATTGGCTCTGGTTTTTGCCCCATGCCAACTCCCGGAGGAGTGCCTGTTGCTATTATATCACCTGGTAAAAGCGTCATGAATTGGCTGACATAATGAACTAAAAATTCAACTCCATAAACCATAGTTTTGGTTGTTCCATTTTGCATTTTCTTGCCATCAACTTCTAACCAAAGCGCAAGATTTTGTGGATCAGCTATCTCATCTTTTGTTACAAGCCAAGGGCCTATTGGGCCAAATGTATCCGCAGATTTTCCCTTAACCCATTGCCCCGCTCGCTCAATTTGATGTTCACGTTCGGAAATGTCATTTATTGTGCAGTAACCTGCAACATGCTCAAGTGCATTTTCTTTTGAGATGTAACTTCCCTTAGTGCCAATCACTATTCCAAGTTCAACTTCCCAGTCTAGTTTCTTTGAATTTGGCGGAATAATAATTTCATCATTAGGGCCGCAAATACAGGTGGTTGCTTTCATAAACATAATTGGCTCTGGTGGAACATCAAGTCCAGCCTCTGCTGCATGATCCGCATAATTTAGGCCAATGCCAATGAATTTGCTTGAAACACCAACACAAGCCCCAATGCGCTCATTTGCACTTAATTTTGGTAAAGAGTTAAGGTCAGCTTTTGCAATTTTTTCTAAACCCAAAGGGCTAATTGCTTCTCCTGCAATATCATCAACAATAGATGAAATGTCAGCGATTGAGCCATCGCTCAAAATAACGGCTGGCTTTTCAAATCCTAATTTTCCTAAGCGCATAAGTTTCATAAATTATTATTCCTTATAAATTAACCTGTTTTCTTAAGTTTAAAAATAATATTATGTCATGAAATGATTTTTTTCAACTATAATTAAAGTCATTAAAATAAGTGAATTTGAAAGAAATAAGATGAAACTCAAAAACGCACTTACACTTGCAGATATTAAAGAAATGGCAAAAACACGTGTGCCAAAAATGTTTTTTGATTATGCAGATTCTGGTGCATTAACCGAGCAAACTTATGCTGAAAATGAGAGCGATTTTTCAAAGATAAAATTGCGTCAAAGAATTGCTCGATCGCTTTCAAACCGCTCATTAAAAACAAAAATGATAGGGCAGGAAACTTCAATGCCGCTTGCGCTTGCCCCAGTTGGTATGACAGGCATGCAACGAGCAAATGGCGAAATTTTGGCGGCACTTGCAGCAAAAAAAGCAGGCGTGCCTTTTACCCTTTCAACTATGTCAATTTGCTCAATTGAAGATATTGCTAAGGCAACAAATGCACCATTTTGGTTTCAGCTTTATGTTATGCGAGATCATGAGTATGTAAAAAATACGCTAGATCGTGCAAAGGCGGCGGGCGTAAATGCGCTAGTTTTAACAATGGATTTGCAAATTTTGGCACAACGCCACAAGGATTTGCGCAATGGATTAACTGCACCGCCACAATTTACTCCAAAGCATATTTATCAAATGATGACACGCCCGATGTGGTGCATGCGAATGCTTGGTACGAATAAACATAGTTTTGGCAATATCAAAGGTCACGCTAAGGGAACAGATAATCTTCGCTCAATTTCTACTTGGACGCATGACCAATTTGATCTTGATCTGAACTGGGATAGCGTTGCTTGGATTAAAGATTATTGGGGAGGCAAGTTAATTTTAAAAGGTATTCTTGATGCTGATGATGCAAAACTTGCTGTTAAAGCCGGTGCTGATGCTATCATTGTTTCAAACCATGGCGGGCGACAACTAGATGGCGCACCATCTTCTATTAGGGTTTTGCCTCAGATAGTCAAAGCCGTGGGCGATAAGGTTGAAATTCATATTGATGGCGGAATTCGCAATGGGCAGGATATATTAAAAGCCAAAGCACTTGGCGCACAGGGTGCTTTTATTGGCCGTCCATATATTTATGGGCTTGGAGCTGGCGGAGAAGAGGGCGTTACTAAAACCATTGAAATATTGCGTAAAGAACTTGATACAACAATGGCTTTATGTGGTGAGCGTGACATAAATAATGTCAGCACCCACAACATATATTCAAATGATTTAACTTAAGAATTTTAGAGTATTAGCTTTAGAAGCTGAATGCTCTATTCTTTAGTTTTGCAGGTCTTTATACCAAAAATAGTATAAAGTGCGCACCAGCCAGAAAGGCCGGTAAAAACTGCTACAGCACCTGCAATCGCTGCAATCCATGCGAGCGTTGAGCCAGCATCGCCCCAGCTCATCCATGCATAATAAAGTAATGCAGCACCAATAATGATGCGAATTATGCGATCAATTGTTCCAGCATTTTGTTTCATAATATTCTCCTTTTTTATTTGGTGTATATTAGAGTTTGTTAATTTAATAAGTCAAGTATTTCACGTTTGTGTGATAAGTTTTTAGTGTTAAAACTAGCTTTAAACATTGATTAAGCCGTTTTCGATCGCATAACGAGTTAGACCAACAGTTGTTTTTATGTTGAGCTTTTTTTTAATATTTTTGCGGTGAGTTTCAACGGTTCTTATTGAAATATCTAGAATTTGCGCTGCAATCCTAGAGCTTACGCCCTCAGCCACTAAAACTAATACAGCTTGCTCACGTGTCGTAAGAGGGCTTTTGTTGGTTTGAGTTAAAAGAGCATCAGACACGCCTGTTGAGAAGTAAGTTTCTCCACTTGCTACCGTTTCAATTGCTGAAACAATTTCGTTTGTTGATACGTCTTTTAATACGTAACCAAAAGCACCATACATGACTGAGGTTGAGATATATTCTTTGCTATCATGCATAGAGAGCATTAATAGTCTGGCTCTTGGGTGTTGCTCTTTGAATAATTCAATAGCATCTAATCCATTAATATCGCTCATATTAATGTCCATCATTACGACATCAGGCTGGGTTTGAGTGGCAATCTCAAGGGCTTGCTTGACACTTGATGCAGCACCCACAATTTCAATGTGTGAATAGGTTTCAAGCACAGAATTTATTCCCTCAAGGACTAGCGGGTGATCGTCAACCAAAAGAACTTTTATTGGACGGATACTCATAAGTTATTTGCCTTATTTTTGTTTGATACATAAATAGACCTTGGCATTGTAGCGGTTAAAACAGTTCCATAAGTTGATGTTTTAACTTCTAGTCTGCCAGAAAAATGTGCCATTCGCTCCATCATATTTCTTAAACCTAGGCCTTTTTCAGCAGCTTTTTTAGTTTCTAAATTAAAACCCACGCCATTATCTGAAATTACCATTTTTAGACCAGTTTGGTTAGAGGTTATAATTATTTTTATTTCACTGGCATTAGCATGGCGTTCAATGTTGGTTAAAGCCTCTTGGGCAACACGGTAAAGGGCGGTTTTTGCGTCATCAGGCAAAAGGTTTTTAAATGCTACGGATTGAAGTTCAACATTAATCCCCGTATGTTCAGAAAAATTGCTAGTAAGTGCTTTAAGCGCAGAGCTAAGCCCTAAGTCATCAAGAATGCCGGGGCGAAGATCATGTGAAATTCGCCTTACCTCTTTGATTGCATCACCAAGACTGTCCTTACCCTTTTCAATAGTTGCAAGTGCATCTTGATTGCTATTGTCTACCTTATGTTTTGCTAAATCAAGCACATAGCCAACCCCAACTAAACTTTGAGAAATTCCATCATGTAATTCTCTTGCAATTCGGGAGCGTTCTTCTTCTTGTGTGTCGATAATGCGTTGGGTTAGTTCCTTAAGTTTTTCATCGGCCATTTTGCGCTCACGCAGATTTAAAAATATACCAGTTAAAAAAACTGCAATAACCGCAGGAAAAGTAATAAGGGCAATTAAAATAAATGTCTTATCAATTGAGGATTTTAACTCAAGATCAGCAGCAGCGGTTTGGGCTTTTACATCATCAATATAAAGCCCAGTGCCAAGCATCCATTGCCATTTATCTAGCGCAACAGCATAAGATAGTTTGTCGGCTACTTCTGATGACGAGGGTTTTTCCCATTTATAGGGATGAAAACCACCACCATCTTTAGCAATTTCAATAAGGTTCTCAATCACTCTATCACCATCTGGGTCGGTGAGATCGATCCAGTTTTTGCCAATTCTAAATGGCTGTTTTGGGTGAACTAAATTATTTCCTTCATAGTCATACACAAAGAAATATCCATCTGTGGAATAATTTAGTTGCGAAATAATTTTTCTAACTTGCTGTTGTGCAATCAGGTCATTTTTTTCAGCTGTATTATATATGTGTGCGATAGCTGATATTGCCATATTGGTGTAATTGACCAGCTCTTGTTGTTTGGCTTGCAGCATATTTTGCTCAAATGTAGTAATGCCATTTTGCGCCAAATCTCGGGATTGCGAGGTAACAAGCACAGTAATTGCTAAAATAGCAATAATGAGAGGCAAAGTTGCCAGAGCAAGAACTTGTTGTTTAAAGCTCAATTTTATAACCTGCTTGAATTCTTTTTTGGTTGTGTTTTTCAATATTTAGGCTACCTTATTCACTTGTGGAATAAATAGTGTGTATAAATAACACTAGTTCTGCGTAGTTATGGGTATATTGTAACATCAATATATAGGCATAATTATCTACATGCCCTATAGAGGGGGCGCAAATAAATATAATTTTAGGGAGAATATATATGGAACGTCGTAAATTTTTAACAGGCACGGCTTTGGCTGGTGCAGGTGTAGCTGCTTCAACTTTGGCAGCTCCAGCAATTTCTGCAGGGCACGAAAAACTAGTCATGGTTACATCATGGGGTCGTGGTGCTGCTGGTGTTTTTGATGCAGCTCAACGTGTTGCTGATAGTGTAAACTTAATGTCAGATGGTAAACTTGAAATTGAAATTAAAGCTCAAGGTGAATTAGTTTCTGGTCTTCCAGCTGTGTTTGACGCTGTTACATCTGGTCAAGCTGATATGTATCATGCTGCTGATTATTATTATGTTGGTCAACATCCTGCTTTTGCATTTTTTACTGCTGTGCCTTTTGGCATGACACCAAGTGAAATGCACAACTGGTATTATCAAATGGGCGGCATGGCACTTCATCATGAACTTGGCGAAGAATTTGGTTTGCGTTCATTCCTTGGTGGTAACACAGGTCCGCAAGCTGGTGGTTGGTTTAGAAAAGAAATCAATTCAGCAGCTGACTTTAACGGTCTAAAATTCCGCATGCCAGGTCTTGGCGGTAAAGCACTTGGTAAACTTGGTGCTTCTGTTCAAACTCTACCAGGTGGGGAAATATATCAAGCCCTTGCATCAGGTGCGCTAGATGGTACTGAGTGGATTGGTCCTTGGGCTGATGAAAAAGCAGGTTTCCAAGAAATTACCAAAATCTACTATACTTCTGGTTTTCATGAGCCAGGTGCGGCACTTAGTGTTGCAACTAATCTTGATCGTTTTAATTCACTTTCACCATCGCATCAAAAAATTATTGAAATTGCTTCTGGTGAATGTGAGCAGTGGAGCTTGGCACAATTTAAAGCTAATAACTCGCAAGCACTTACTCGTTTAATTGCTGGTGGTGTTAAGGCTCTTGAATTCCCTGATGATGTTTGGGATGCATTTGGTGCGGCTTCAAAAGAAGTTATGGACGAAAATATGGATGATGATTTCTTCAAGGTAACATATGATTCAATGCAATCTGCAATGCGTCAGTCTGCAGCTTGGGATCAGCTATCATCTGGTGCTTATGTTGCTCAGCGCACACGTGTTTTGGGTTAAGTTTATATAGAATCTATAAAAATTGGAAGCCGAGCCTATAGCTCGGCTTCTGTCTTTTACAATGTTTATTTATGTAATATTTAATTTTACTTGCAGCCTCTATTTAGTGACTTCAAGTTGAACTAAAAGACTATTGTTTTCCACAGTCTTTGTTTTTTTGAAATACTATTAAAACAATAGACCAAAGTGGCATATAATCGATCTATAGGGGGAGTAATTTATGGAAATGCTGATAGGTTTAGTCCAAGGGTTTTTTATGGGGTTTGTAAACCTCATAATTTTACCATGGCATGTTTTTAAATGGCTCTCGCTAGAAACATTAAAAGAAAAAATGAACGTTTTAACATTGGTGGGACAATCTCAAAGTTTTTTCTTTTTAATTATGGCACTAGTTATTACCCTAATTGCGATAGGAATTTATAAGCGGTCAGTTTTACGCTCAACTGTATATGGGCTTGAAATGTTCAACGGCAAACTTGGGCAATGGGCGGCTTGGTTTGCAATTTTGATGATGTTACAACAGGTAATGATTATTGGAATAGGGCAAATATTTCGTGGCAATGAAGTTATTTTTGCTCCCCTTGGCATAGTTCTTTTTAGTGAAGAATTACAATGGCTCTCTGGTCAATTAAAATTTTATAATGCTATTTTAATCGCTGTTGCCTCTGCATATACTTTTATTGAAGGTGGGCATGTAAGGGTTGATTTAGTTTATTCATCTTTGAAAAGACGCACCCAGCTATGGATTGACTTACTTGGTACATTATTTTTATTCATTCCGCCAACTGTAGCCCTATGGTGGTTTTCTTGGTCAGTTGCAATGAACTCTATGTTTAAACAAAAACCCATGAATATTTGGTCGTCTTCATCACGTTGGAGAGATTTTAAGTGGGAATCATCTGGCACTGCCGAATTTTCATGGGTTTGGGCATTTAAATTTATGATATTGGTTTTTGCCGCTTTAATGTTCATTGTCGCAATTTCATTCCTTTTGCGCAACATTTTGGCCCTGCTTGAAAAAGATGAAGATATTCCCTCTCATTTCTCATTTGAGGAGGAAGGTGCAAGTTCACGCATTCTTTTTAAAAGCAGATTTTCACGAAATAAAAAACCATCAAGAAATAAAGAAACAATAGCGGAACAAGATACCGCTGGGCACGGAGTATAATTATAATGTTATTCGGTTTAACTGGTGTAGAAATATCATTAATTATTGTTGCATTTTGCCTGTTTGGCGGTATCCTTTCTGGATTTCCTGTGGCATTTGCGCTTTCGGGTTCAGCTTTTGTAAGTTTTTTCATTATTGCAGTTCTTAGCGAAACTGGACTTTTATATGAAATAGAAAAGGTCAACGGAGTAGCACAGCATATTCCTGTATTAGAATTCGGTTGGCAAAAAGCGTTATTATCGACCCTTTCAACATGGGCGCAAGGGGTATTTTCACGTGCATTTGGTGGTAATGTAGAAACTTTATTGGCAGTGCCTTTGTTTGTTTTAATGGGCATTGCGCTTGAACGCTCAAACATTGCTGAAGACCTTCTTACAACAATGGCAAAATTATTTGGCTCACTACCAGGTGGGTTAGCAATTGCGGTTGTTTTGGTTGGAGCTCTTCTTGCTGCTTCAACTGGTATTGTTGGCGCAACGGTTGTTACTATGGGTCTTATAGCATTACCAACAATGCTAAAACATGGTTATTCCAAATCACTATCCACAGGAATTATTGCAACCTCTGGCACGTTGGGGCAGATAATTCCGCCATCAATTGTTATTGTTCTGCTTGGATCAATTGTGGGTGACATGTATGCGCTTGGTCAAGAACATAGAGCAGAAGAGCTTGGTATTACCGTGCTTGAAATGCTAGGTGAGCCTGCGGTGCTTTCAACTGGCACTTTGTTTAAAGCGGCGTTTATTCCAGGTATTTTCTTGGCAAGCCTGTATGCGCTTTATGCGTTTGGTTATGCTTTGCTTAGACCAAAAGAAGCTCCAGCGGTAAATCTTGGTGGCGAAGATCCATATGCTCTTAAATCTTACTATAATGGCAATGCTTGGCTAATGGTTGGCGCGATGTTTGCCCCTTTGTTAGCACTGGTGATGATTTGGATCGGGCTTGCTTCGGCTGGTTTTATTGGCTCAAGCACGCTTAATGAAGTAGTGGTTTATGCACCTCTTTCAAATGGATTGGTATCAGTTGTTGTATTGTCAGGGTTTATCATCACATTAGCTTATGCAATGCGCCCCTCTTATAACCGAACGCCAATTATTTCAGGTCTTGTTGGCATAGTATTGCTGTTTCTTTTTGATTGGTTTTTTGTTTCAGGTGATGCAAGCGGAGGTCTTAAGGCTGTTTATTATTTTATTCCAGCAATTTTGATTACCTATTCACTTAAACATGCAATTCCTCGTCTACTAGAGGTAGAAACAATTAGAGTTGTCTCCCCACCAGTAATTTTAATCATTGCAGTGCTTGGCTCAATTTTAGGTGGTATAACAAATCCAACTGCAGCTGCTTCATTAGGTGCAGCTGGCGCTGTTATGTTGGCCGCAAATAGGAGGCTAAAAGATACTGGGCAATCAAATAAATTCATATTGGCGGCGGGAATTTCAGTTGTTGTTTTATTGTTAATGCGAGCCAATTTTGATTTAAGAATGATGATAGAGAAAATTTCATTTGATAATGGCGTTGCTATATTGGTTACAATTATTGCATTCCATACAGCATTTTTTGGACTTTTATTTTCTTGTTGGACACTGATACGCGGAAAAATCATGTCACCAATAATTAATGAAACTACCAAAGTTACTTCAATGGTTTTTGTTATTTTAATAGGGTCATTATTTTTAAGTTTGGTTTTGCGCTCATTTGGTGGCGAACATTATATTCAAAATTTTCTCCATTCATTTGAAGATCCTCACACTTTGCTCATTGTGGTGATGATAGTTTTATTCTTGCTTGGCTTTGTGCTTGATTTCATCGAAATTATTTTCATTGTTATTCCAATTGTTGGACCTGTTATTTATGCTGTTGACCCCACCTTAATGCACCCTGCATGGATAACAATTTTGATAGCGGTGAATTTACAGACCTCTTTCATTACACCACCATTTGGCTTTGCACTTTTCTATCTAAAGGGAGTTGCACCAAAAGAAGTTACCACGTTGGATATCTATAAAGGCATAATTCCATTTGTATTTATTCAGGTAATCGGTTTATTCCTTTTGTGGAATTTCCCAGCCATTGTAACATTCTTGCCGAATTTACTATCTACAAATTAGATTTTCTAGGACTATTGAAGTTACTTGCAGCTTGAAACTACTTGCAGCTTGAAACTATAAGGGTTCAAAGTTACTCTTAAATAGGGTTTGGAATATGGCAAAAAAAATCGCTTTGGTTACAGGTTCAACCTCTGGCATTGGTTTAGCAATTGCTCTTAAATTTGCAAAAGATGGATATATTGTCGCACTAAACAGCTTTGAAAGCGAAGCTGATGTTAGCGATATTGTGGGACAAATTAAATCAGAAACAAAAAATCCTGTTGTATATTTTCAAGCTGATCTAGCAAAAACTGGAGCAGGGGAAGAACTTGTTAAGGCAGTTATTGAAAAATTTGGACGAATAGACATTTTAGTCAATAATGCAGGCGTGCAGAAAGTTGCTCCAATCGATGAGTTTTCATCAAGCGATTGGAATAGAATTCGCTCTATCAATCTAGATGCCTCTTTTGAAACTATCAAAACTGCAATTCCTGACATGAAAAACCGTGGCTGGGGGCGTATAATCAATATTTCTTCTGTTCACGGATTGGTGGCCTCGCCTTTTAAATCAGCCTATATTGCCGCCAAGCACGCAGTGATAGGTTTAACAAAAACAGCGGCACTTGAAGTTGCACAAAATGGCATTACAGTGAATGCAATCTGCCCTGGATATGTTTTCACTCCATTGGTAGAAAAACAACTTAAAGACCAAATGAGAGTTCATAATTTAAGCAAAGAAGAGGTGGTTGAGCAAATAATGTTGGCAAACCAACCAACAAAAAAATTTATTCACCCACAAGAAATTGCAGCAATGGCTTCATTTTTATGTTCAGATATGGCTATTTCAATTACTGGCGCATCTATGGTAATAGATGGCGGCTATACGGCAAGATAAAGTTAAAAGAATAAATAAAGAAAAATATAAAAGGCAAAAATTATGGATAGTATTTTTTCGGTTGAAAATTGGTTCACTCTGGTAATGTTAATTATGCTACAAGCCGTTTTGGGTTTTGATAATTTGCTTTATATTTCGCTTGAAGCTGCAAAAGTTGCGCCAGAAAAACGATCCATGGTTCGAAAACTTGGCCTTGCTATTGCTATTGTATTAAGGATTGCGCTTTTGTTCATTTTGATAAAGGCGATTGAATTTTTTCAAGAACCGTTTTTCTCTTTTCATTGGGTTGGAGTTATTGAGGGTGAGGTAAACTTTCATGCACTAATAGTTTTACTTGGTGGGGGGTTTATTCTTTACACAGCAATTCAAGAAATTTTTCATATGATTTCAATTGTAGATCATGAAGAGGAGGCAAAAAAATCTCGTCGCTCGGTAACAGTAGCGGTCTTTTGGATTGTGCTGATGAATTTGGTTTTTTCATTCGATTCAATTCTTTCGACCATTGCCCTTACAGATGTATTTTGGGTTATGGTGGTAGGAATTTTAGTTACTGGTTTGGGCATGATTTTATTGGCAGATCATGTAGCTGAGTTTCTAGAGCGTAATCGTATGTATCAGGTTTTAGGTCTATTTGTTTTGATGTTGGTTGGCATTTTGCTAGTGTCAGAGGGCGGGCATCTCTCGCATTTGCTGCTCTTTGGTCATGAAATTTTACCAATGGCAAAATCTACTTTTTACTTTGTACTTTTTGTGATGGTTGCGGTGGATTTAGTTCAGGGACGTTTCCAGAAAAAACTAATGAAAGAGCGAGCCCATACTGAAAAATTGGCTCAAGCGGCAAAGAAGGCAAATTTAAAGGTGTAAGAATAGCTTGAAAATTATCAGGTGGTAGATGTTTGATTCTCGAATACTGAAATATATTTTTTTAATATTTGGCTTTTGTATTTTGAGTATTCCAGCTCATGGTGAAAAGGTAAATATTTTTGCCGCTGCCAGTTTAGTTGATATATTGCAAACCTTGGCTGATGATTATCAATCTCAAAAACTACAAAAAGACGAAATAGTAATTATTGCTGGATCATCTTCAATACTAGCAAGGCAAATAATTGCTGGTGCGCCTGCCGATATTTTTATTTCTGCTGATTTTTATAATGCAGATAAAATTGCAAAAGAAATTGAATTAAAACCAAAAGAGGTTTTTGGAAATAGCTTAATAATAATTGCTCCAATTGACTATAAAGGCAATTTATCTCTGCAAGATTTGCCCAAAGCAATTGGTATTTCACGCCTAGCAATTGGTGATCCAAGCCATGTACCAGCTGGAATTTATGCTAAAGAGGCGATGGTAAGAGGGGGCGTTTGGAAGGATTTGAAAGACAATCTTGCCCCAGCAGGAAATGTTCGTGCAGCTAGTGCATTTGTTGCAAAAGGAGCAAGTCCTTTTGGGATTGTTTATGCAACCGAGGCAAAATATAATGGCTTAAGAATTGCCTCTTATATTGATGAGGATTTATATTCACCAATTATATATTGGGGTGTAATAATTGCAGAAAAAAATAAAACCGCTAATGATTTTTTTAGATATATATCTAGTAAAAAAGCGCAAAAAATATTGCAAGCCCACGGTTTTAGGGTCAAGAAATAAAAGTTGAAAATATAATGAGCGACCTTTTAGCAATAGTATTGTTGACCTTAAAAATTGCTCTAACTGGTGTAATTGTTACGTTGCCAATTGCTATTTTGCTGGCTTATATTTTGGCTAAGGGCAAGTTTGCTGGCAAAGCATTGTTAAGTGCTTTTGTTATGCTTCCGCTTGTAATGCCACCTGTTGTAACTGGTCTGATTTTGCTAGAGACATTTGGCCCAAAAGGATTTCTGGGACAGTTTTTTGCTATTTTTGGGATTGAGTTTGGTTTTCGCTGGACGGGGGCAGCCCTTGCAGCTGGCTTGGTTGCCTTGCCGCTTATCATAAGGCCAATCCGTCAAGGTTTTGAAGCAGTTGACCCTGATTTAGAGGAGGCACTAACCGTTGCAGGGCTGAATAGGTGGCGACGTTTTATTTTGTTGGATTTGCCAATTGCAATGCCTGGAATATTGGCAGGAATAATTTTGGGGTTTGCAAAAGCCTTGGGAGAATTTGGTGCAACAATTACTTTTGTTGCCTCAATTCCTAAAGAAACACAAACGATTTCCTTAGCAATATACTCTTTTTTACAGCAGCCAGATGCAAGTCAAAAGGTTATAATTCTAGCTAGTTTTTCTATTGGTTTATCAATTTTTGCAGTTGTAGTTTCAGAATTATTAACTCAAAAAATTAGAACAGGTTTATACGGAAAAAATGGTGCAAAAAATGCCATCTAAGCCATCATTGGAAATGAATGATATAATATTTGAGCGTTCTGGTTTCAGACTTGATATTGCTCATTTTTCAGCCCAAGAAGTGGTTGCACTTGTAGGTACATCTGGTTGTGGCAAAACAAGTATTTTGCGTCTAATAGCAGGGCTAGAAAAACCCAAGACTGGCAATATTACAATCGCAAATGAAAAAGTAACAGATATTGAGAAAGGGATTTTTTTAACTCCACAGAAAAGAAATGTTGGTTATGTTTTTCAAACCCCAAGGCTATTGCCACACCTTAGTGTTATGGCAAATATTGCACTTAAACCTATAGAGGGTGAACAAATAAAAATTATTGAGCAACTTGGCATCACACCATTACTCAAAAAAGCAACTGGTGGTCTTTCTGGCGGGGAAGCTCAGCGGGTTGCTTTGGCTCGAGCTTTAGTAACTAACCCATCTATTTTGTTATTGGACGAGCCATTGAGCGCAATCGATCCAAAGGGTAAAGCCGAGCTAGTTGAGTATTTTTCTCAGATATTACCCAAGTTAAATATTCCTATTATTTATGTTACTCACTCGCTTGAAGAGGCAGGTAAAATTGCCAAAAATTTTGTTATGATGGAAAAAGGGAAAATAATTCTATCAGGTGATGCGCCTAGTGTTTTAAGCCATGAAAATAGTGAGCAGGCAGATGGAATTGGAAGTGTTTTAAGCGGGAATATAATTAAAAAAGAAGGTGATGGTTTAGCAACAATTGCGATTGGCAAACAAAAGGTGCAAATTTTTGGTGCAAAGCTACAACTAAACTCAAATGTAAGTATTCACCTTTGGGCAAGAGATATAATCCTAGCTCACACTGCTCCAAAAGGAATAAGCGCAAGAAATGCCCTAGATGGCTTTATTTCTGATATTGTTGAGTTAAATAATGGCGTGGTGCAAGTAAAGGTGCAGGTGGAGGGCAAGGAAATTTCAGCTATTGTTATGGCTAGAACAATAAAAGAAATGAAATTAAAAACAAATAGTAAGATTGTAGTTTTGTTTAAATCCGCCGCAGTGCAACAAATTAACACAAAATAAAATAGGCCATTAAAGGCTAAGTAATTTTATAAATCTTCTAAGAGTTTTTTTCAGGTTTTTACGTTTTTTAGGATTAAGTTCACCAATCAAAACATCATCAAGCTGTTGCCAATTAGCTATCAAAATATCACAAACCTCAAAGCCTTTTTTACTTAGGCAAATATTTTGAACCTCTGCATTTTTTTGCTTATCTTGTTTAAGCAAACCAAACTTCTCAAGCCGATCAAGCCGAGCCTTTAATGCTAATGATCCCAATCCAGTTATTTGGCCTATATCTTTAGTGCTTGCTCCCTTTGGATCGATAAGGGCAAATAATATAGCGTCATCACCCGCACTAAGGCCAAGTTCTATTAACGGCACAAGCATAGTTTGGCGGGCGAGGTGGCCAGCATTTATTAGTTTATAAAGAGTGGTTTTTTCAATAGCTTTTTGCATAATGTACAATTTAACCGCTCAAATGCTTTTGGTCGAGCATAGTTGCTTGCTATCGTTAATGGGCAGAAAAAACCCCCGAAGCCAAAGCATCGAGGGCATGTTTTTTTAACTCAAAAGAGATGATTATTTCTTGTTAACACGATTGTCTAAATATGGAGTATAACCGTTAGATTTAGCTAAATATTCAGCTAATACATCAGCAACATCTGGGCCGTAATCATAAACATTTTTGGCATCAGCAAACATTTTAAATCCATCGCCACCGTTACGTACAAAATTATTAGAAACAACGCCATATTCGGCGTTAGGGTCAATTGCAACCCAAGCACCATCAATCATGACTTTAACATCACTCACCCGGCCTTCATTTGGCGCAATTGATTGATCCCAAGTGTATGTTAAGCCCGCAACCTGTAGGAAACGACCCTTGCGATCTTCAACTTGGCTTACGCCATTTTCTAGTGCTTCAATTACTGTTGCACCACTTATATGGAATGTTGAAAGAGTGTTTTGGAATGGAAGCACGGTTAAGACTTCACCCATTGTTATGTCCCCAACATCAATTGAAGAACGAAGACCACCTGCATTTTGCAATGCAATACTAATGCCTTGGTCTTTGACTCTATCAAGCATTGCATCTGCTACAAGGTTGCCCATTTGACATTCTTTAACTCGGCAAATTGATCTATCACCCTCAATATCATAAGCAGCATTAGCTACAACTTTTTGACGAATTTCCTCAAGTGGAATAGCCATTTCATTGATACGTTCTTTTGTTGCAACTTTTTCAACAACTTCGCCATCCATTATAATTGGCTCGCCAGATGCTGAAGTAATAACACCGTTATGATCGAAAGTAACATTTAACTCACCTAAAAATTTGCCATAGGCATAGGCTTGCACAACTGCAGTATTGCCAACCATTGTTGGGTAAGGGCCTTTGGCCTTATCAGATGTGTTTGAGAGATAAGTATTTGAGTGACCACCCACAATCACATCAACACCAGTAGTTTTTGCTGCAATCTCAAGGTCAACATCATAACCAGAGTGAGAAAGCACAACAATTTTATTAACGCCTCTGGCTTGTAATGCTTCAACTTGAGCTTGAACTGCTGCAACAGGGTCAGAAAAGCTAGTGTTTTTACCAGGGGTTGAGAGTTCATCTGTATCTAGTGGCGTTAGGCCAATAAGACCAATTCTACCGTTTCCTTTGGTAATAACCGTGTTTTTATTTATCATATGAGCATATTTGTCATGAATAGAAATTTCAGTGTTTGATGTAAGCACTGGAAAATTCACATTATGCATAAACTCATGCAAGACTTCTGGGCCATCATCAAATTCATGATTACCAACAGTCATTGCGTCATAACCAAGCCTATTCATCATTTCAGCGGCAAATTTACCTTTATAATAAGTGTAAAATAATGTGCCTTGGAATTGATCTCCACCATCAACAAGAATAGAATTGTCTGCTCGGGCACGAGCTGCTTCAATTGCAGTTTCTAGACGAGCAGAACCACCAAAGCATTTACCCTCAGTGTTATCTTCTGCAGAGCAAGGGCTATCATATTTTGAGATAGGCTCAAAACGAGAGTGAAAATCATTAGTGTGTAAAATGGTTAAATTATAAGTATATTCAGCCAGTGCTGGAACTGAGCTAAAAGTTGCAAGTGCAACAGATCCTAAAAGAACAGACTTTAGTAAATTCTTCATTATTTCCTCCAAAATTGATGAGTTTCGCAATATCTCGATTCTCTAATTTAAGAGTTTATATTACATCAGCATGACGTAAAAGAAAAAATTAACTTTTTATTAGTTTTTTGCAAAGTTTAGCATTCTCTTGCATAAGCCATATTTCGCCCTTACATTAAAATGGTTATTGTTTAGAATCAAAATAATTTAATCTACTTGCAGGAGAATAAAATGGACGGGTTTTCAATTACACTAATAGTCCTAGCAGTTTTACTAATTTTAACATTATTTGCTGGGGCAAAAATTGTTCCGCAAGGCTATAATTTCACTATTGAAAGATTTGGGAAATATACACGTACTTTAAAACCTGGGTTAAATCTGATTATACCATTCATTGATAAAGTTGGCCGCAAATTAAATATGATGGAGCAGGTATTAGATGTTCCACATCAAGAAGTTATTACTCGAGATAATGCTACTGTTACCGCAAATGGGGTGAATTTTTTCCAAATTCTTGATGCTGCTTCTGCCGCTTATGAGGTTTCAAATTTAGAGCATGCCGTACTCAACCTAACAATGACAAATATCAGAACCGTTATGGGGAGCATGTCCTTGGACGAACTGCTTTCTAATCGTGATGAAATAAATGAAAGACTTTTAACAGTTGTTGATGCGGCGGTTTCTCCATGGGGGGTAAAAATTACTCGTATTGAGCTTAAAGATATTGATCCGCCGAAAGATCTTGTTCAGGCGATGGCTCGTCAGATGAAGGCGGAGCGTGAAAAACGGGCAACTATTTTAGAATCTGAGGGCGCACGTCAGGCTGAAATTTTACGAGCTGAGGGTGATAAGCAGGCGCAAGTGCTTGAGGCTGAAGGTCGTAAAGAAGCAGCCTTTAGAGATGCGGAAGCTCGTGAGCGGCAAGCGCAAGCTGAGGCAAAAGCAACAACTATGGTATCTGAAGCAATTGCGGCGGGCGATGTGCAGGCGATTAATTATTTTGTTGCCAATAATTATATAAAAGCCCTTGAAGGGATTGCAAAATCGCCAAACCAAAAAGTTCTTATGATGCCGCTTGAGGCAGCAAGTGTTATAGGTGCAATTGGTGGAATTGGCGAAATTGCTAAAGAGGCTTTTGGCTCTTCTAGCAAAACAAAACCAACCTCTAAAACTTCTCGTGTGCCATCTGTAAAAAAATAGGGAAATTTAAATGGATTTGATGGCTTTTATAGGTGAATATGGTCCGTGGGCTTGGATTGTGGGTGGTTTAATTCTATTAGCGATTGAGCTTCTTGCACCAGGTGGAATATTTGTATGGCTTGGCAGTTCTGCAATTGTTACTGGTTTAATAAGTTTTCTTTTACCTATGGGATTGCCAATGCAATGGGCTGTTTATGGAATGTTGTGCATTGTAGCAATTGTGCTTTGGTTAAAATATGGGCGCAAGGCAATGAATACAAAGACCGACAACCCATTTCTTAATAAAAGAGCAAAGCGTCTTGTTGGGCGTGAAACGGTTTTAAAAGAAGCAATAGAGCAGGGGTTTGGCACTGTAAAAATGGACGATAGTGTGTGGCGTGTTTCTGGTATTGATTTGAAACAAGGCACAAAGGTCAAAATCAGCGGATATGAAGGCACTATTTTAAAGGTTGAGGAAGTATCTTAGGGTTTTAACTCTACGGGAACAGGGGGTTTTTCTGTTACTAATAAAATTGAGACCCTTTGATTACTTGCTAGATATGGATCATTTGGAAAAAATGGCTCAGCATCGCCTTTTCCAACTACTGAAAAAATCCTATCGCTTGATAGTCCAAATTCTTCTAAAATTGAGCGAACAACATTTGCTCTATCTGATGACAATTCCCAGCGTCCATAACGAGGATTAGAATAAATAATCCCTGCCGCAGTATGTCCAGAAATGCGGATTTGATTTGGCATTTTTTCTAATAAAGGAGCCATAGCCGCAATTGCTTTTCTTGTGGTTTCAAATGGATATTTTGAGTTTTCAGGGAACATCGAGCGGCCTTGTTGGTCAGCAATAATGATATGTATGCCTTCTTCTGTGTTCTGCACAATTATATTATCAGAGAGTTGTGTGATTTCAGGCATTTGAGAAAATGCTTGTTTAAGTGAGGCCGAAGCAAGTGAGAATTGATCTGGGGTTTCTATTTTATTTGCCTCAATGTCATAAGTGTTTGCCTCTTGCCCTTGTTTAGAAAAATTATCATGAGAAATTGTTGAATATTCAGTTTCTGATTGTGTTTCTTCAGCTGCAACTTGCTTTAAATATTCTCGCTCAGGATTACCGTCTTTTTCAATAACTCCTGATTTCTTTTGTACCTGCAAAACACCAAAAGCATCACGCATTGAGCCAGCAACGACCTGTAACTTTTCTTGATCTTGAATAGAAAAACTAATGATAAGAACAAAAAAGCATACTAGAATAGACATTAGATCAGCAAATGTTACTAACCATTCTGGAATACCCCCACCATCTGCTGCTTTTTTTCTTGCCATTGTTTTTTCTTTTATTCTTAAGTTATTTTATTTAGGTTTTTTTATGAATTATGCAGCTTGTGTTATTTCTTCGTCTTCATCTGGGGCAGGCTTTTGATTATCTGGAAGGTAAGCCATCAACATTTCACGAATAAGTGCAGGGCTTTTGCCATCTCGCACCGACATAATTCCATCAATAATTAGTGTCTGGTTGATTTCTTCAACATCAAACTTTGCTGTAAGTTTATCAGCAATTGGTAGGCAGACAAGATTTGCTAAAACCGCACCATAAAGCGTGGTAAGCAAAGCCACCGCCATAGCTGGGCCAATCGCTCCGGGGTCGTCCATGTTAGCAAGTAATTGCACAAGGCCTACAAGTGTTCCAATCATACCAAAAGCAGGTGCAGCATCGCCAAGAGATTTAAACACTCGCTGGCCTTCTTGTAGGCGAGTTAAAAACTGATCGCGCGCTAATTCCATTGATTCTCGAATGAACATACTATCATAACCATCGGCAATAAACTGTGAACCTTTTTTTAAATTTGCATCATCAAGTTCAATTGATTCTAAGCCCAAAGGGCCTGAGCGACGAACAATATCACCCATTTCTGCAATTTGTTCAATTAGGTCACGAGGGTCTTGTTTCTTATGGGAAAAAGCAACTTTGCCACCAATTTTAAAGGCATTTGCAACACCTTTTAGCGGAAAGCGGATTAGGGTTGCGGCCATGCCGCCGCCAAGCACAATCAGAACTGAGGGGGCATCAATAAATTGAGAAAAAGACCCACCCATTAAAATAGCAATGGAAATGAAAGCCCCGCCTGCAATCATGCCTAATATGGTTGCTAGATCCATGGTTGATACTCCTATACAAAACAACCTAATTTTTATTATTAAGCCATTATGGCAAAAGGCAACTAAATTGGCGTTAAGTTATAGGGTTAATTAAGTGCAACTTTTTAAGTGATTTTAAGCAAAAATTTAGGTGATATTAACCATGTTTGAGCCAGTATGAGGATTACAATTATCATATCATTGAGTTCACATAGTCCATTTAAGCGGAAATTTAATGTCCTTGCAAAAAATAAATAAAGCAAATTTTACTCTTATCTTTAGTTGCTTATTTTTATTGCCAGCTTATGGGGGTGATGGGTCTGGTGCTAGTAATGATGATCTAATGCGTGATAGCTTAAACTCTAATTGTTTTGAGATAATATTTTGCTCTCCAGTTGAAGAAAACCAAGAAAATAAAATTGTTCAAAATGGGCAGAATTCTAATCAGGCAATTATGCTTGAAGAAGAAGTGATTTTACCAGCTGAGTTTAGGCAAATGCCATATTATGGGCAAGTAGAGCAAATTACACCATCTGTGGCAACTACATATGATTGGAGTGTAAACTTAAGAGGGGCTTTTCAAAAAGACCATAAGGGTGAGCGCTTTGATATTATTGCTACGCCTGAAATATCTATCTCTCATGAAAATAATAATTCGCAATATGACCTTGGAGTAAGCGCAAGTTTATTAAAACAACTTGATGGCGAGTTTCGCCTATTTGGTGGAAATGTTGATTTTTCTTCAAACTATATAATTGATAGAGAAACAAGGGCAAGCCTTGATGCTAATTTAAATGCCACGCAATTATCTCCTAATGATGCCTCAATTGGCTCAGGTATTGCTCAACCGCCAATAACAGTTGGGGGCAGTGCTAACGGCACAATATCTCGTCAATTTGGCCGTTTAAATGCAGAGTTGCGTGGTTCAATATCACGATCAGTTTCAGGTGAAAGCCAGCTTATATCTGGTCTTTGGCAAGACAATTCAGTTGGCAATAATACCGCACTTGGGGCAGGCTTGCGTGTTGGTTATGAACTTACGCCTATTTTTACAATCTTTGGTGATGCTTCATATATTCGCACAAATTTTGATAATAATTCAGCTATGTTAGCAACTTCGCAAAGCAATAATTCCTATACTTTTCTTGCAGGGATTGCAGGAAATTGGCAAGACGTTTTGAATGCTCAGGTATCGGTTGGCTCTGGCTTGGTGCAATATGACAGTGCTTTAATTGATGATGTTCCTGGGACAATGTTTAACTCTTCAATTAGCTATCTTAATGGCCATGGGGCTGAGTTTACTGCTAGTTTTTCAAATAACATCAGTGCTGTTGATCCATCTCTTGGTGCATCTACCAAAATTGATTATTCAACAAGTGCTTCAGCCCGTTACCAAGTTAATGACTGGCTAACAGCACGAGCAAGCATCAATGCTGGTTGGGCGCATTATGATGGAATAGATGATATTGAGCGCACTCATAGTTATGGAGTTGGTGCAGATTATAATTATAATCGTTACACAGTTTTCTCAGCTGACTATTTGGCTGGGACACTAGAAACAACTAGTTTGGGCAAACGAGAAAACCAAAGATTTGAATTTGGCGTTACTTTTTCTCGTTAATAATTTTTAAA
>JAMONZ010000094.1 GCA_027066315.1 Hyphomicrobiales bacterium | reverse complement strand
TTTTTGTCAAGGGTTGATATATTAGTCAATCTTTTACCCCTAACGCAACAGACCAAAAACATTCTAAATTATGATAATTTTAAAAAACTAAAACGCTCAAAAAATTTTAAACCAAGTATAATAAACGCCGCTCGTGGTGGTCATCAAAACGAGCCTGATATTATAAAAGCTCTAAATGATAAAACCCTAGGTGCGGCTTCACTTGATGTATTTGAAATCGAGCCTTTGCCAAAAAACAGCCCGTTATGGGATTTAGAAAATTGTTATATCACTCCCCACATTGCCGCCATTTCTAACCCACAAACTGGGGTGGATTATTTTTCAAAAATTTTGCTTGAGCATGAAAAAGGCAAACCATTGCCCAACCTCGTTGATAGGCAAAAAGGCTATTAATTTAACTGCCATATTTATCTTTTAACACCTGATAAACAGCTCGAATGGCTTGATCTGTTCCGCCATGTGTGCGCCCAGCTCTTGCCTCAACTGACCAGCCATAAATATCAAGATGCACCCAAGATTTTGTGTTTTTTATAAATCTTTGCAAAAACAACGCCGCCGTAATTGAGCCAGCATAACCCCCTTGCGTAATGTGATTTACATCAGCAATTTTTGAACTCAATAGGCGGTCATAGGGTTGATAAAGCGGCATTGGCCATAATGGATCGTCCCAATTTTCACCCGCTTCATAAAGCATTTCTGCAAGGTTTTTATCCTTACAATAAAGAGGCACTAACTCTGTCCCCAGTGCTACTCTTGCTGCCCCTGTTAATGTTGCAATATCAATAATCATCTCTGGCTTTTCTTCATCTGCCAAAGCCAGCGCATCGGCCAAAATCAAACGCCCCTCAGCATCTGTATTGCCAATTTCAACATTTATACCAGCCCTAGATTTTAAAACATCACCAGGGCGAAATGAATTGCCAGAAATTGAATTTTCAACAACTGGTAAAATTACCCGCAAGCGAATTTTTAATTTTGCATCAATTATTGCATGCGCTAAACCAAGCACATTTGCCGCTCCGCCCATGTCTTTTTTCATAATCAACATGCCAGCCGCATGTTTAATATCAAGCCCACCACTATCAAAAGTTACGCCTTTGCCAACCAAGGTGATTTTGGCATGCTCTTCATTTCCCCAAACCATATCTATCAACCGTGGTGCTTGCTCACTTGCCCTACCTACAGCATGAACCATAGGGAAATTTTCTTTTAATAAATCATCACCCACAATAGTATTTATTTTCATTTTTCTTTTATTAGCAAATGAAATTATTTCTTTTTCAAAACCATTAGGACCAAGGTCATTTGGGGCTGTGTTGATAAAATCCCTAGCAATGAAAGCAGCTTCGCTTAGTCTTTTAACTTCATTAATATCTACTTGTTTTGAAGGTTTTAATAAAACCGAGCTTGATTGGTTTTTATACTTATCAAAGTCATATGAGCCAAGCAAAAACCCAAGTGCCGCCATTTTTGAGTTTTCTATCTCGCCCTTGAGTTGAAATTGGGTGTTTTTAATTTTTAATGAGTTAAGTTTTGCAGCCAGAATTGAACTTAGCAGAGCTGGGCGATTTTCTTGTTTTCCAAGCCCAAAAGCAAAAGCCTCAAACTGCCCCTCATCATTAGCAAGAGGTAATAACTCACCAGCTGATGCGCTAAACCCTGCATTAGTTAAAAACGATATTTGTTTATCACTTAGGTTTTTATCTTTTTCATAGCTATTTTGGCTAAGGCAAAAAATATCTATTGTTTTTACTTTTGATACATTACTCAAAATATTCTCCTATTTGTCTACCTATTTTGGCCATTTTATCTCCATTTAGCAACACTGAAAATGTCCATTTTAACCGCTCGTTAGGGTTAATGAATTATTGATCAAGTACAAGAAACATTAGGAAAATAACTAAGTGCCATACTCATTTGTTAAAATAAAAAAAACATTCAAGAATTTTGCACTAATTTCAATAGCTGCAATTGCACTTAGTGCCTGCGCTTCTAACCGTACAACAATGCAAGTACCTGACTATTCTGGCCTCTCAGCGACGCAAGCTCAGGCTAATTTAAGTCAACTAAATGCTCGTTATAAGGCCAACCCAAAAGACAAAAATACAATTATCCATTTTTCAGCAGCATTAAGAGCTTCAGGACAATCTGGCCAAGCAGTAGCAGTTTTACAAAATGCACTTAATTATTACAAAAACGATGCTGATATAAAAATTTCCTATGCCAAGGCTCTTGCTTCAAATGGTAAGTTTACACAGGCTTTAACAATCATAGACCAAACGATTAGGCCAGATAGGCCTGATTGGAATGCTCTTTCTCTCAAGGGTGCTATTCTTGACCAAATGGGGCAAAATCAAGCCGCAAGACAGCTTTATACTCAAGCCCTTTCAATTAATCCCAATTCTGCAGTAATAAATGCAAATCTTGGCCTATCTTATGCCATGACCAACGATCTTAAAAAAGCTGAAGAATATCTATCAAAAGCCGTATCATTACGTGGCGCAACAAGCACGATCAGGCAAAACCTAGCACTAATTTATGGGCTACAGGGACGCTTTGATGAAGCAAGAGCAATTTACTCTCAAATGCTCTCACCAGAGCATGTTAAGTCAAACATGGCCTATATTAGAGCCTTGCTTACCCAACAAAATCGCTGGAATGTTATTCCTGATAGTAAGTGATTTAATTTTTCTATTTTTGATATAGATTTGCTACTAAACCCTCATAGGATTAGCTTAACTTAGAGATGTCTCACTTTTCTCAAGGCAACAAGCTGGGCACTTAAAAATGACAATATTTTTACGTGTCATCGTGTGGCTCTGCTCAATGTTAGGCTCTGTGTCATTCTGAGGCGAAGCCGAAGAATCTTTAGCTCAACCAAACTTGGACTATAGCTAGCTTAACCGCCAACTCCACCAGACATAGCACCACCTGGCCCAAAAATCTCAATCATTGCTGGAGCCATTACCACAATAAACAACACGGGTAAGAAAAATACAATAAGCGGCACGGTAAGTTTTGGAGGGAGTGAGGCTGCTTTTTTCTCGGCCTCCATCATGCGTTCTTCACGCCCCTCTTCACTCATAAGTCTAAGCGAGTGGCCAACTGAAGTGCCGTATTTATCTGATTGGATTAACGCCATCATAACCGCTTTAACACCATCAAGGCCAGAGCGTTCACCAAAGTTTCTATAAGCATCACTTCGCTTTTCGAGAAATGAAAGCTCAGCATTTGTAAGCATTAACTCCTCAGCCAACTCACCACTATGCTCAACCATTTCGTTGGCAACTCGTTTAAAAGCCTCTTCAATAGACATTCCGCTTTCAACACAAAGCAACAATAAATCTAGGCAATCTGGCCATGATTTTTTAATCATCTTACGGCGTTTAGTAATTTTATTCTTAAGTAAAATTACTGGTAAATATGCCCCGACAAGACCAATCCCCACAGAATATGTAAAAATTAAATATAAAGGTCGGCCAGCCATTACCGTAAAAGTTAAGTATATAAAGGCCAAAAAGAACATACCAATTGGAACGGAGAGCCTCAAAAACAAATAGGTTGTTAAATGCCCTGCAGATCTGTATCCAGCCTGCTGCAAAGACAAAACAGTTCTTTCATTTAAAAATGCTTCTTTTAGGGAAAGTTTATTGACAATATTAGTTACAAAACCTTTATTTCTCTTTCCCCTAATTGATACTCTGTTTTCTTCCCCAGTTTTTAAGCGGCTCATCTCTAGGTTAAGCATTGCTTCTCTCTCTAAAGCTACACGCTTAATCCTGCCCTTCATTGCAGAATTATCACTATATTGAGAACCAAGTGAAAAAATTATTGCAGCAATCGAGACGGCTATTACGAGACCTAAGATAAAATCTGAATTTATAAGCGAGAAAAGAAAATCCATTAAATCTTCCTAATAATCAAACTGAATCATACGATTCATAATAAAAATTCCCATGGATAGCATAGCAGCACCAATCCCAAGCCAAATATTTCCCAATGTTGTGTTAAACAATGGCAAAAGATAATCAGGTGTTGTCAAAGAAACCATTCCACCAACAAAAAACGGCAATGAGCCAATAATACTTGCAGATGCTTTAGCCTCGGAAGAAAGTGCCTTCACTTTGCCTTGCATTTTTTTGCGATCACGCAACATGCGACTTAAATTGCCCAATGCCTCAGCTAGATTACCACCTGCTTGTTGTTGCACGGCTATAACAACAATAAAAAAATTCACTTCCGGTCGTGGCACTCTTTCATAAAGAATTTCAACAGCTTCCATCATAGTTTTCCCAATGGACTGCTGTTCTATAATTTTTGCAAATTCAGAGCGCACTGGCTCTTTCACATCTTTTGCTACATTTTTTATAGAATCATTTAACGGCATGCCTGCTTTTATACCACGAACAATTGCCTCTACTGCATTTGGCAATTCCTCAAGATATTTCCCTTGATAACGTTTACGTCTGAAAGCTAAAATCCATTTAGAACCGCCAAAGCCAATTATAAGCGAAAGTATTGTAGCCAGCCAGACAGGTTGCCCTATAAAGAAGAAAATAATAAAAACAACAAATATTGCAATAAGCGTATTCCTTATAAAACCTGCAGCACTAATGCTCATACCCGCTTGGAATATTTTTGTCTTTAAAGGTATGCGTTTTTTCTTACCACTTCCCAAAGACTGCGATTTTAAACTATCCTGAACTGACTTGCGGTGACTAGTTTTGGATCGATCAGGATTTCTACTTTTATTTCTAGAGCCTGCATGATATTGTTTCATGCGCTTATCAGCTCGACCAGAAACAAAAACAGAAGGCACAAAAGCAGCACCCAATGCCCCAACAGTGATTAATGTTAAAATAAAATAAATAAGCGCAGTCATCTATAATTCCTTAGTTGTCAATCATTTCTCTATGCTCTAAATTTGAACGTTCAAGCACAGCAACAAGGTTCGCTTCCTCATTAAAATAACGAGCTCTTTCGTTAAATTTAGGCTTAGTAATACCAGTTGAGCGATGGCGACCAGTTAAATTACCTTGTGCATCTTCACCAGTAATATCGTATAAAAATACATCTTGAGTAACAATAACATTGCCCTCCATACCCATAATTTCAGTAATATGGGTAATCCGTCGTGAGCCATCACGAAGCCTTGCAGCTTGCACAACCACATCAATTGAAGAAACAATCATTTCTCGAATTGTATGTGAGGGAAGTGAATATCCGCCCATAGTAATCATAGATTCAATCCGAGAAAGTGCTTCACGAGGAGAGTTAGCGTGTAATGTTCCCATAGAGCCATCATGACCAGTATTCATGGCCTGTAACAAATCAAATGCCTCAGGGCCACGCACCTCACCAACAATAATCCGCTCTGGACGCATGCGCAGGCAGTTCTTCACCAAATCACGCATAGAAATTTCACCCTCACCCTCAAGGTTTGGTGGTCTTGTTTCTAACCTTACAACATGGGGCTGCTGAAGTTGTAATTCCGCACTATCTTCGCAAGTAATAACCCTCTCATCAGCTTCAATAAAAGCCGTCATACAGTTTAGCAAAGTAGTTTTTCCAGAACCAGTACCACCAGAGATAAGCACATTAGCTCGTGATCTACCGATAATACGTAATATTTCTGAACCATCAGCAGAGATTGAACCAAAACTAACAAGTTGTTTTAGAGTAAGTTTATCTTTTTTAAATTTACGAATAGTAAGGCAAGCACCATCAATAGATAGCGGTGGCGCAATAACGTTAACACGTGAGCCATCTGGAAGACGTGCATCACAAATGGGCGAACTTTCGTCAACCCTACGGCCAACTTGAGAAACAATTCGCTGACATATATTCATCAAATGTGCATTATCACGAAAACGAACATTGGTTTTTTTAATCTTCCCGCCAACCTCAATATAGCAGGTTTGCGCACCATTTATCATAATATCAGCAATATCATCACGAGCAAGCAATGGCTCAAGCGGCCCATATCCAAGCACGTCATTACAAATATCATCAAGCAAATCTTCTTGCTCAGAAATTGATAAAACAATTGATTTTAAGGAAATAATTTCTGAAACAATATCACGAATTTCTTCACGAGCAACATCTTGATCCATCATCGAAAGATGACTTAAATCGATAGAATCAATAAGCACATTAAAAATTGTTGTTTTAGTGTCAAAATATTTACTGCCTTTACCGCTTGAGATAACTTCAGTTTCATTATTTAAATTATTTGATTTTTGTTTTATTTCATTTGAAACTGATAGCCCCAAATCTTTAGAGCTTGGTTCATTATCAGGTTTTATATGGTCTTTTTTTGATGATGATAGATCCGCACCTAATTTTGGCGAAACATTCACACTCCCATCAAATTTTGTTCGTTTTCCAAACATCAAATGCCCTGCTTTTGTCTATAATTATTTCTATGCTCGTTTTATTAACTTCATCAAACCTGATATGCTCATTACTCCAGATTTATCCGCAGCCTCGTGGCTAGTTCTGCCCATTAATTCAAAAGCAATATTAGTGAAAACCTCATTTGCTTTATGATTTTTTGAAATCTCGGCTATCATCTGCCCGTTATTTGAGGCCGTTCCAAAAGTTGCAGCATCAAATGCAATTTCACCAAACAATTCAATATCAAGTGAATCTGCAAATTCTTGCGGGCTAATTTCAGGTCTTTTGGGAGTGGCAACCTTATTAACAATCAAAATAGGGCTATTTTCTTCAGGCCGAATAACTTTTAATTCATCAACAATATTCTTAGCATTTCTTAGGTTAGCCAAATCAGGCTCTGCAACTATCACCACTCTATCTACCATACTAAGCGTATATTTTACCCATTTAGTCCACATATGAGGAATATCAAGTATTACTGCTGGAATTGCATGTTGGCTTAATTCAATAGTCTGCTCAAAATCTTTTTCTTTAAAATCATAGGTCTTATTTAACATTGCAGGAGGGGCTAATAAATTAAGATGATTAGCAGCCTTAGACATCAAACGATCAAGCATAGTTGAATCAACATTATCTGAGGCAAATAAAGCATCAGCAATTCCATTAGGTGGGTCTTGATTAAAGTTAAGACCTGATGTCCCAAACCCTAAATCCATATCCAAAATCAAAACATCTTGCATAATATCATTGGCTATAGCCCACGCAACATTGTGCGCAACTATCGAAGAGCCTGAACCCCCTTTTGCAGCAATAAATGCAGTTGAATGACCAATAGGTGTAGCCCCACTTGAAATGAATAACTCAGCAATGGCATTAACAATATTTTTCGGGGAAGTTGGCAAAACTAAATATTCTGAAACCCCCAAATTCTTCAAATCTCTATAAAGAATAACATCATTTATATGACCCAAAACTATTAAATTAGTGCCTGCATCACATACTTCTGCAAGTCGCTGCACCAAATTCATCAACTCATCAGATGTTTGGCTAGATTCAACTATTATTAAATTTGGAGTTGGATTTTCACCATAAGCACCAATTGCTCCCTCAACCCCACCATTATGCGTGGTTAAGACAACACGTGACATGCGCCTATCTTGCATGGACGATTCTACTAATTCAGCCGTTTGAGATATTTCACAAAATGCCTGAATAGTAATTCTTGGAATTAGGCGAGTCCCAGAACTACCCTCCTGATAATTCTCATTACCACCTGTGCTTTGATCGTTTAAATCCATCAATAATACTCCTTACGATCAAGGGTTTTCCCAAGACCACCTTAAATTGCCAACCTATTTATTAATCAAGGACAAACCCAATTGAGCCTTGATATTCATTGCCCCCAGCACCGCTACCAACACCATATAGCTTTTCAATATGCCCCAAGAAAACCGCTTCTGCATCACCAGAAAAAACCATTCTATCAGTTGGTAATTCAATTGCCCCAGTTGTCCCAGCAGATGCCAAAATAGGAGTTACTAAAATCATTAATTCTGTTTGTGAATGAATAAAATCACGTGAACGAAATAAAGCTCCAAGTATTGGCAAATTGCCAATTCCAGGAAGAGAATTTATTTGTGTACGCACCCTATCATCAATCAAACCAGCAATTACCATTGTGCTACCAGACCTTAATTCAACTGAAGTCCTAGCCTGACGATCTCTAGTTGCAGGGATAATAATATCATTAATATTAAAACCCCCCTCAGTTGTTGGCTCAGACACTTTTGTATCAATTTCAAGGGCAATAATTCCGTTAGATTTAACTGTTGGAGTAAATTTTAAATCAACCCCAAATCGTTTAAATTCGAAAATTATCCGACCATCTTCAATGCCTGTTGGCACAGGAAATTCACCACCAGCCAAAAACTCTGCATCTTGACCAGACATAGCAGTTAGAGTTGGCTCAGCCAAAGTGCGAATAGCCCCAGTTCTCTCTAATGCTCTAAGAGTGCCACTAATTGCTAGATTACCCAAACCAATACCAGCAGTAATACTATTTGGAGGAGTAACATTTGATGCGCCACCAAGCGAGGGAGTATTAACTAGACCCGTGCTCAATGCACCCGTTGAAAAAGAAGCACTTAAATTAATGCCAAGTTGCTTCACCGCTTCACGAGATACCTCTGCAACAGTAACCTTTAACATTACTTGTTGTGCGCCAGAAACTGTAATAATATTTGCAACATTCTCTTCACCGCCTGCAAACTGAGCTGCAATTGAAACAGCTTTTTGCATATCATCGCCTGAAAGAACACTTCCAGACAAAACAACCCTCTCACCAAATGATTCTACTTTAATATTTGATCCAGGTATAATTCGAGCAATTGATGCTCCCAAACCTGCAGTATCAGAGGTAACCGAAATCTCAAGGACAGCAATTTTTGCTCCAGTTGCACCTAAAAAGAAAATGTTAGTTCCGCCAACATCAACACCTTGAATAATAGCACGTCGTTTTGAGCGTAAAATTACCCCTGCAACATTTGGTTGAGATACAATAACTTCACCAACTTCTGCTGGCAAATCAACAATAACTGATTTATTTTTACCTATTTGCAAAACTTGAGTTGAGCCAACCTCTGATCTTGATATTTTCAAATGTGACATTTGTTGCGCATTTACTGGCATTATTGGCATAATCAAACCAAACCCCAAAAGAGCAACACTTGTAACTTTTAGCATTTTTTTAATTGTATTTTTAAACATTGGATCTCTTGAAATCTTATTCATAATTTTTCTCATCACTTTACTGTGCTGAAGCACTTTCTTGTATTTGAGTATTATCTGATGGAGCATCACCCACCTGATTTTGACTGTCATTCACAGAGCCAATAGAACCAGTATCAATCCTGTTATCTATAACCATCTCACCAATATTTGGATCAAAAATCATTCCATCTGGCACTTCATTACTAGTGCCTGCATCACCTGCTGAAGGGTTAGAAGATACAGGTGCATATTCAGACCTTGGGCTTGAAGGAGCAGCAATTTTTATTTCTGCTGGTAAAATATCCTTCCCCTTACCGTAACGGATCATACGAACTGTAGTGTTGTTTTGAACTCCAACACCATTTGGAATTTTTTCATTAAAATCAGCTACAGAGCGTAGCACTAAAGCCAATTCACCAATTTCTGAGGCATTGATAATAATTTCAGATTGAGATGGATCTAATTCAAGAACTGCAATAGTTTCATTTTCAAACGACCTACCCTCTGGATCATTTAAATCTTCTCCTCCGCCTGTTTCTCCAACTTGCCCAAGCCGACGATCAATCACCAACACTTTAACATTTAACAAAATAGTATCTGATCTCTCACCAAACGCACTCTCAGAAGTTAAAACAACATCAACACGATCATTTGGGACAATGAAGCCACCAGCCCCACTTTCAGCATTCACACCAATTGAAACAGCTCTCATACCAGGAGAAATAACCGCCGACAAAAACCCATGCTCTGAATGAACCAATTTCGCCTCTCGGATTGGCTCACCTTCAAAAAATTCAAATCTAGCAACCGCTCCAGTTAAATCCTCTAACGCCGAAGGGGTTAACTCATTTGTGATATATTCAGGACGAACAGCCCCACTTGGCCAATCCTCCCAACGAATCAATGAAGAATTAAGCCTCTCACCAACGCCAATTGATTTTGAAGCAATCATTATTCTTGTTCTGGTTTCTTGTTTAATTTCAGTTTTACCCTGAACAACCTGCGGACCACCGCCACTAGTTGCCAAAAAAGCAGCTATTCCACCTGCAACAACTGCAACAGATAAAAGCAAAATACGCGCCTGTTTCATTAAACCCGACTCCGAAAAACTCATAAGCGCAACAACGCCCATTTCTAATTAAGCGTTAGTTTGCACCTACAATTGTCAAAGTTTGGTTAACCAGACATTAGAAAGTTTGGTTAATTTCCAGTTAGTAGTTTTTCTATAAGGAAAAACAAGCCATCTGAATTCGGCTCTTGGCCTGTAAGATGCGTATAAAATAATGTTTGAGGATAAACTAAAAGCCCAGATGCAGCCAAGGCTATTCCGTAAGGAACTCCTGTTCCAGCTTTATGTAATTTTGCAACCCAACTTAGTTTTTCTAGCCCAAAGGGTATTGGTAATTTGCGAAATATCAATATTATTATTGTTAAAAGGCCACCCAAGAATGACCCATAAACTAAATATTCTAAGGTGATTGATGGGCCAAGCCATAAAGATGTAGCTGCTGCTAATTTTGCATCACCTCCGCCAATCCAGCCAAAATTAAATAAAATAAAGGTAATAACAAGTACTATTAAGGCAATTCCAATATTAATGCCAAATTGCATTAAAGGCATGCCAATTATTATTGATAATAAAATAAAACCTGCCATTAGGCCCAAAATAATCTTGTTTGAGATACGCATAGTTAAAAGATCAGAGCTTGCGGCATAAGCCATAAAAAAGGGGAAGATAAATAATCCAAGCAAACTCATTTTTAAAAAACCTTATTTAAGTGATTAGCAAACATTGTGATAGTTTGATTGTTTTAATATAAATATAAATTCTTATAAAAACTATAGAATCAAAAAGGGAGGCCATAGGCCTCCCAAATATTCATATTAGCTATATTATTTCAAATAACTAAATTAGCGTGGAACTCTTACACGGCTAAGTCTAGTTGAAATATTAGTAAACATTGTACCTAATTGGCCACCAAGCGCAGATGCACCAGCAATAATAGCAACAGCGATAAGTGCAGCAATTAGACCATATTCAATAGCCGTAGCACCTGATTCGTCTTTAATAAATTTTTCAATCTTATTCATTTTATTCTCCTAAGTTTCACGTCACAAAAGTGACTGTATAGTTCGGTATTTAATATCTAATTCGACACTAAATCGCCGAACATGAGAACAGACTAACAAATAGCAATTGAAAAAATCTTAATTTTAAAGTTGCAAACTTATCTAAAAGCTACTTAAGTTATCTATGGTTATCAGCATGTTAACAAGGTTTTTTAGTCAAGTGATTCAACGGTTTATTTTTGTTTCTCTATAGTTTTTATACCTAACTCCTATTTCGTTTGCTATTTATTCACCATTACAAGCGATAGTTACATTAATTATTATTCATATTTTTGGTAAGATCTTCATGTTTAAAAAAATTTCTTCTCTCACATTGATTAGCACATTTTGCTTTGCATCTATTTTTGCACCCATTTCTTACTCACTAGCTCAGTCACAAGTCAGTGGAGCACAAATAAAACCTGCTCTAACAGTTCAAGGTGCTGTTACTGTAAATGTAAACATGGCTCGAGTTTTAAGGGTTAACTCCCCAGCCGCCACAGTTATTATAGGAAACCCCGGTATTGCCGATGTAACAATCCAAGATGCGCAAACCTTAATCCTAACCGGCAAATCTTACGGACAAACAAACCTGATCGTACTTGACGCTGCAGGAAACCCAATAGCTGATACGCTAATAGAAGTAATTCAAACCAAGGCATCAGTTGTAACAATTTATGTTGGGCAGATGAGAAATACTCTTGCATGCGAACCTATTTGTCAGCCAACTGCAACCCTTGGCGATGATCCAGATTTCACCTCAAATACGCTTTCGTCATCACAAATTATTGAACAAGCGGCTCAATAATACTAAAATTTCTATAAATAAATTAACAAAGTTTTCACCCTCTAAACAGTTTGCGCTTCATTTTCTTATATTAATAACCTCTTTTTAGAACAAATAATATATATGAGTAAAAATGATGCAAATTTTTAAAAAGAGACATATCTCTAAAAAGAATATCAATGCCAAACGCTCTTTTTTACGTGATGAAAGAGGAGTAACGGCTATTGAATTTGGATTTCTTGCAATTCCTTTCTTAGCACTTGTTTTAGTTATTCTAGAAACTGCAATAATTTTCATTGCAGGTATGATTTTAGATAATGCGGTTAACGATACTGTTCGGCTAATTAGAACTGGCCAAGCAGAGAATGCTAATTTTAATATTACTAGTTTTAGAGCCGATGTCTGCTCTGGTACAGTGGGTATGATGGCATGTGAAGATCTGAGAATTCGAGTTCGCGAAGTTGCAACATTTAATGCAGCTAATGCAGTTCCCGTTATAACCAACCCCGTCAATGGAAACTGGAATGTTATAGAACAATATAACGATGGAGTTGGAGGCTCAGTAATAGTAGCTGAAGTTTATTATAAATGGGACCCCGTTATAAATTTTAGATGGCTAAACATTAATGCTGGGCCAGATGGCACAGTACTTCTTGGTTCTGCTCGAGTATGGCGCAACGAGCCGTTTTAAATGAGGAATGCCAAGATGATTTCTAAATTAAAAAAAATAACTTTTAGGTTTACAAAAGACAGCCAAGGTGTGGCTGCAATTGAATTTGCTCTCATTCTTCCAATATTGCTTTTGCTCTATCTTGGTGCAACAGAAGCAAGTCGAGCAATTTCATATCATTCCAGAATTACATCAATCGCTTCCGCACTAGGCGATTTAGTTGCTCAAAGCAGAACCAATATACCTGCAAATACTCTAAATGATTATTTTAGTGCATCTCAAACAATACTTGCGCCCTATAATGATCTTGGTGTGCAACAAGTCGTAAGCAATGTTTTTATTGATGCTGATGGCAATGCTAGATTGGTTTGGACTAGAGGGTCTAATGGTGGAGTTGCACAAAGCCCAACAAATATACCAGCGAATATAAGAAATGCCTCACTAAATAACTATGTAATAATCTCAGAAGCCTCACTTTCTTACAGACCTTTAACAAATTATATTTTTCCAAATAACATTAACTTTTATCAAAAATTTTACCACCTTCCCCGACAAGGAAGATGCATTGGAATAAATAACGATTGCCCAGCATGGGCGCAAAACTAAATAGCCCTATCTTGTGCCATACATGCGATCACCCGCATCGCCTAATCCGGGGACAATATATCCCTTTTCATTTAGGTGGTCATCAATTGAAGCAGTAAAAACTGGAACATCTGGATGAGCTTTAGTAAAGGCCGCTATACCTTCAGGAGCGGCCAAAAGACAAAGAAAAATTAAATTATTAGCCCCACGATCCTTTAATCGCTCAATTGCCGCAATTGCAGAATTGGCTGTTGCCAACATTGGATCAACAACAATTGTAAGCCTGTCTGCAATATCCGATGGTGCTTTGAAATAATATTCAACAGGCATTAAAGTGTCATGATCTCGATAAAGCCCAATATGGGCTACTCGAGCCGATGGAACAAGGTCAAGCATGCCCTCAAGCAAGCCATTACCCGCCCTTAAAATAGAAGCAAAAACTAGCTTTTTACCCTTTAATTTTGGTGCATCCATTGCCCCCATAGGGGTATTTATAGCAATATTTTCAAGCTCAAGATCTCGCGTAACCTCATAACAAAGCAAATGTGCAATTTCTCGCAATAACAGCCTAAAACCAGCGGTTGAGGTTTTTTCATCACGCATTAAACTCAATTTATGCTGTACCAATGGGTGATCTACAATCGTTACATTTTCTTGATATTTTTTACTCATTTTTTTCCCCAATTATAAAAAACTTTTTCCATGCTCGCCAGCTTTTATCCCAAGCCATTTGGCTATACTCTCACCAATATCTGCAAAAGTTAAACGCAACCCTGCATTTCCTGTCTTTAGCGAGGGAGAATAACACAAAATAGGAATTTGCTCTCTTGTATGATCGCTCCCCTCCCATGTTGGATCATTGCCATGATCTGCCGTTAAAACCAATAAATCATCGTGCCTTAATTTTGCAAAAATTTCTGGCAAACGCTGATCGAACTGCTCCAAAGCATTAGCATAACCAACCACATCTCGGCGATGACCATATTCACTATCAAAATCAACAAAATTAACAAAAATCAAATCCCCATCTTGTGCCATATCCATAGCCTCAAGGCTTGCATCAAACAGGTTCATATTTCCATGTGCTTTAATTTTATGGGTTATTCCATGGGTGGCATAAATATCTGAAATTTTCCCTATCGCAAAAACTTGCCTGCCAGTATTTTTTAATCGATCAAGCAATGTATCCTCTGGCGGCGACATTGCAAAATCACGGCGATTTCCTGTACGCTTAAAACTCTTAGCATCTTCTCCAACAAAAGGCCGAGCGATAACCCGACCTATTTTCATCGGCTCAGTATATTTGAAAACTATTTCACACAACTCATAAAGTCGCTCTAGGCCAAAAAATTCTTCATGGGCTGCAATTTGAAACACACTATCAACCGAAGTATAACAAATCGGCTTACCAGTTTTTATATGCTCCTCTCCCAAATCTTCAATTATCTTAGTGCCAGAGGCATGAATATTGCCCAAAATTCCGGGCAAGCCCGCTCTTTTTATCACTTTTTCAATCAAATCAGGGGGAAAACACGGATCAGTTTTAGAAAAATATCCCCAGTTAAACGGCACAGGAACGCCAGCAATTTCCCAATGCCCAGATGGAGTATCTTTGCCAATCGAGACCTCTCGCCCAACCGCCCAAAACCCATTTTTTGCTTCTTTGTTAAAATTTGGTGCAAGTTCACCCGATGATAAAAACCCTGCTGCCCCAAGTCCAAGCGCATCTAAGTTTGGCAAATCTAATGCCCCAGAGCGAACACCCTCTTTATTCGCTTTTCCTTGCGCACAAGTCTTCGCAATATGCAAGAATGTATTACTTCCCTCATCACCAAAATCTTTAGCATCTGGCGCACCACCAATTCCAAAACTATCTAAAACGCACAATATCACTCTTGCCATCATATAACCCTATTCAAACGTTCACTTCATCATAAACAAGCGGATTATTTTTTACTCTTCCGCCAACTTCATAAGCCTCAATAAGGCGTTTACTTGCCTCAAATGCACTAGTTTCATCTTTTGCATGAATACGGGCAATTGGAGTTTTTTTATCAACCCTTTGCCCAACAATCGCCAAATTATCAAACCCAACCCTATGGTCAATCTTATCACTTGGCATAGTTCTGCCACCCCCCAAAACAACAACCGCCATACCAACAGCCTTAGTATTAATTGCGCTTATTATGTCATTTTTATTGGCAAAAACATCTTTTATAATTGGAGCGGAAATTAAATAGTTATCCATATTTTTCACAAAATCAATTGGCCCTCCAAGTCCTGCAACCATCAGGCTAAATTTTTCTAAAGCCGCTCCGCTATCAAGTGCCTTTTCGCATTTTTTATAAGCTGTTTTTTTATCTTTTTGCACCCCCGCTAACACCAAAGCCGCCGCACATAAATCAAGCGTTACTTTTTTGAGCCTCTTATCTTGTTTTGCTCCAGATAAAAATTCAACAGCATTTCTAACCTCAAGTCCATTACCCGCAGCACTTGCCAATGGCTCATTCATATCAGTTATCAGCGCACCCGTTTTCATACCCGCACCATTGCCAACATTGACCAAACTATCTGCTAAACCATGTGCCTCTTCAAGCGTTTTCATGAAAGCTCCCGAGCCAATTTTTACATCCAATATAAGTGCATCTAATCCAGCAGATAGTTTTTTAGACAAAATTGAGGCAGTGATAAGCGAAATATTTTCAACCGTCGCCGTAACATCACGAATAGAATATAGAATTTTATCAGCAGGGGCGAGATCTTCCGTCTGCCCAATTATTGCACAACCTACCTCTTGAACAGTTTTTATAAAAAGCTCATTATCAGGGTTAGTTTGATAGCCCTTAATTGCATCAAATTTATCAAGTGTGCCACCCGTATGACCAAGCCCACGCCCCGAAATCATTGGCACAAAAACTGAGCATGCCGCTAAAATGGGGGCTAACATAAGCGAAACATTATCACCAACCCCACCAGTTGAATGTTTATCTACTACTACACCATCAAGATGCGACCAATTAAGCACTTTGCCGCTATCTCGCATTGCAAAAGTTAATGCAACTCGCTCATCAATATTCATATCGTTAAAGTAAACCGCCATTGCAAAAGCCGCCGCCTGAGCATGGCTAACAGTGCCATGATTTAAGCCCGAAATAAAACGAGCAATTTCATCAGTGCTAAGAATTTCACCATCACGCTTTTTTGCTATTATTTCTTGCGGTAAAAACATATTTTTCTTTCTTAAATAGACTCAACCCTAACCAATCAAATAAAACAACTATTTTTAAACCCCATAAGGAACCCAAACATTCTTAACCTGTGTCGCCTTTTCTAAGAAAAACTCCCCTGCCATTTTTTCATTATCGCCCCAGTTATAATCAAGCCCACCACTTGTCCAAACCTGCTTAAGATTACCAACTGATGCCGCCTCCATAATTGCACAATCATCAGCTGCTCCAGCAAACCAAAGCGCATCAACTCCATCATGTTCGCTTAAAACTTTGCCCAAAATATCAGCTTCTCCACTAACAATATTTATAACTCCCGCTGGCACATCTGAGGTTTGTATCACCTGATAAAAATCACTCATTAAAAGCGAGTTATTTTTTGATGGAACAAGTACAACAGGATTTCCCATAGAAATTGCCGCCGCCATCATTGTGATGGGTGCTAATAGCGAATTATTTTCTGGCGTACAAATTCCAATCACTCCCATTGGCTCATTCATCGCCATAGCAATTGCTCGCATTGGCGGATTATGCACTTTGCCATCATATTTATCTGCCAAGCCTGCAAAAGCAAAAAGTCGCTCAATTGAAAGGTCAACTTCTTTATTTGCTTTTGCTATGCTTAACCCATTCAATTGACGCAGTCTTTTTGCAAATTCACCCTTACGATAATCAAGATTTTCACCAAGATAATAAAGAATTTGCGCCCTTAAATGAGCGGTTTTATTACCCCATACAAGTGCTTTCCTTGCCGCTTCAACTGCGTTGCGAATATCCTTACGATTACCATCACTAACTTGTGCAATCTCTTGCCCACTCTTACTAATAACAGGATAAGAATATCCACTATCCCCACGCACCTGCTTGCCGCCAATAAAGTTTTTGGCAGTTTTATCAATGCTTGAAACAAGTGCAGCTGGCTCAGCTTTTGAGCGTGTATTTTGATTATTTTCATGCGGCTTTAGCTTTTTCTCCCAAGAGCGTTTGAGATAGGCTTGCATGCCCTCAGCTCCGCCCTCACGCCCAAAACCGCTTTCTTTATAACCACCAAAACCTACCGCCGCATCAAATTGCGTGGCGCAATTTACCCACACAACACCAGCCTTTAAACGTGGCACAATATCAAGTGCAAGATTAAGATTTTCACTCCAAACAGAGGCCGCCAAACCAAAGGCAGAATTATTGGCCAAAGCCACCGCCTCATCAGGGTTACGAAAAGACATAGCAACCAAAACTGGACCAAAAATTTCTTTCTCTACAATATTATCACAAGGTGATACATTAGTGAAAAGCGTAGGTTTTATATAGCAGCCCTGATTAGGTAAATTACCCTTTGGTTGATAAAGTTCAGCACCGTTTTTTACACCATCAGCAATAATATTACTAACTCTCTCAACTTCATTTTTATCTATCATTGCGCCAATATCAATTGACTTATCAAGCGGATCGCCAACCCGTAATTTATTCATTCGAGCCTTTAATTTTTTAATGAATTTTTTCTCTATACTTTCCTGCACCAAAAGGCGTGATCCAGCACAACATACCTCACCCTGATTAAACCAAATCGCATCAACAAGCCCCTCAACAGCACTATCAATATCGGCATCTTCAAACACAATATATGGGCTTTTTCCACCCAATTCGAGCGAAAGTCCTTTACCATTACCAGCAGTTGTTTGACGAATAATTTTGCCAACTTGCGTTGAGCCAGTAAAGGCAATTTTATCGATGCCATCATGCTCAACAATTGCCGCTCCAGTTGCCCCATGCCCTGTAACAATATTTACAACACCGTTGGGCAGGTTAATATCTTGGCAAGTTTTGGCAAATAGCATGGCAGTGAGCGGTGTCGCCTCGGCAGGTTTTAACACCACACAATTACCTGCCGCCAAGGCTGGTGCAATTTTCCAAGCAAGCATTAACAGCGGAAAATTCCACGGTATAATCTGCCCACAAACTCCATAAGGTTCATGGCCTGCAAATTGACTTTTTATATGCTGCGCCCAACCCGCATGATGATAAAAATGACGAATTGCAAGCGGAATATCCGCATCACGACTTTCACGAATTGGCTTGCCATTATCCAAAGTTTCAAGCACCGCAAAAAGACGAGCATTTTTTTGTATTTGACGAGCAATAGCATAAAGATATTTTGCCCGCTCAAATCCGCTTAATCCACTCCAGCCAATAAAGGCCTTACGAGCCGCCTTAACCGCTTTATCAACATCACCCTTTGTGCCTTCGCTTATTTTTGCAAGCTCTTCACCATTAGCTGGATTGATGGAGGGAAATGTATTTTTTGCCTTGGTAAACTTCCCATCAATGAAATGCCCAAAACTACCCTGCTCTTTTAAATAGGCATAAGCCAGCTTTGCATCTTCTGGTGCTTTACCATAATCTAGATTTTCAAATATTTCTGTTATATTCATTTTTTCTCTCTTAAAAATCTATACTAACGGTTGATTATAGTCGACCGCATAACGCCCTGTAACCTGATGCTCTAATTGCCGCTCAATATCGGTTAAAAGGGAAGATGCGCCAAAGCGAAATAAATGCGGGGCAAGCCATTTTGTCCCCATTTCTTCTTTCACTAACGCCATATAAGTTAAAGCATCTTTTGCACTAGAAATTCCACCTGCTGGTTTATAACCAATTTCAATGCCTGTTTCCTCATAAAACCATCTAATCATTCGAAGCATTGTTAAAGAGGTTTGTAAATTTGCATTGACCTTTTCTTTACCCGTTGAGGTTTTAATAAAATCAGCCCCCGCTAACATGCAAACTAGTGAGGCCTTGCCAACATTGCTCTGAGTTGCCAATTCACCAGTGCCAAGAATTGTCTTCATATGCGCTTCACCACAAGCCTCTCTAAAAGCCTGCATCTGTTTATAAAGCCCAAGCCAGTCACCACTTAAAACCTGCCCCCGCTCAATAACAATATCAATTTCTTTAGCCCCCGCTTTTACTGATGCTTTAATTTCCAACAACCTTGTTTTAAGCGGAGAAAGACCATGCGGAAAACCAGTTGAAACCGCCGCTACAGGAATTCCACTTCCATCTAATGCCTCAACGGCCGTTGCAACAAAATTATGATAAACACAAACTGCTCCGGGTTTTATCTCTAATTCAGACGCACCTAACCCGTGTAATATCTCACTCCGAACAGGATTTTTTGCCTTAGCGCAAAGTCGGCGCACCCTGCCATCTGTATCGTCAGAATTTAAACTGGTTAAATCAATCAAACTAATCGCTTTTAACAACCAAGCTGCTTGATGGGTTTTTTTAACCGAACGCCTTGCGCCAATTGTGCCAGCTCTCCGCTCCAAAGCCGAACGGTTCATAACCACACTATCAAGCCAATCCATATCTAAAGGAAAACCAGGGTTTCGTTTGTGTAAAGCTACACCACTATCAGAGCCAACTATTTTTAAATTCATTTTTTTACTCCCAGAGATTCTGGGCCAAAAGAAAATGGCAATAATTCATCAAGGGTTTTCTCAAGTGGCTCACCATCAACTCCGTGTGAAATAATTATAACACCTAAGGAAGCAAACTCACGTATTTTTTGGCGACACCCCCCACATGGCATAACGGGATCAAACCCTGACCCTGTAATATAGATGCGCTTTATCTGCTTTTGTCCAGCCGCCACCATTTGAGAGATTGCCCCAGCTTCAGCACAAACACCCTCAGGATAAGCTGCATTTTCTACATTACAGCCGGCATAAATATTGCCATCATCTGCTAAAATCGCCGCCCCAACTTTAAAGTTAGAATAGGGAACATGGGCATTTTTTCGCACTTTTTCTGCGGCATTGAATAATGCCTTATTAATATCTTCTTTTTTCATAGTTTGACCTAACGCTTTTTAAAGCAATCTAACGTTCTTTAACATAAGGGATACCTCCAGCTTTTGGGCCAACTGCCTTACCAATAAAACCTGCCAAAAGCACAACGGTTAAAATATATGGCAATGCTTGAATAGCCTGCACTGGCACTTCACCAATATAGGGCAGTTCAACCCCCTGCAGGCGAATTTGCGCTGCATTTAAAAACCCAAATAACAAGGTTGCCCATAAAACATACCAAGGCCGCCACTTTGCAAAAATCAACGCCGCCAAAGCAATAAAGCCCATTCCAGCAGTCATATTCAAGCCAAAACCAGCAGAAAGAGCAATTGAAAGGTAGCTACCAGCAAGCCCTGTTAATGCACCACAAATAAGCACCGCTTTATAACGCATAAAATTAACATTCACCCCCGCAGTATCAACCGCTTTTGGGTTTTCGCCCGTTGCACGAAGCCTTAAACCAAATCTGGTTTTAAACAAAAGCCAATAAGTAAAAGGCACCATGGCAAAAGCAATATAGACAATAATATTATGCCCAGAAATTAGCTCAGAATATATGCCCCCAACAATTGGCACGTCTTTAAGCGCATCAGCGAAAGGCAAATCAATTGCTAAAAACCGCCCCCCCTCAGGCAAAGCTGGCGTGCGCCCTCCTTGCTTAAACCAAGACTGCCCTAAAAACACGGTTAAACCAGCCGCCAGAAAATTTATCGCAACCCCTGCAATAATTTGATTGCCACGAAAAGTAATCGATGCAATTCCATGAATAAGTGCCATGACAATACCAATACCCATGCCCGCAAACATACCGAGCCACATATTACCGCTTAAATAAGCAACCACTGCCGCACCAAATGCGCCAGCTAGCATTTTACCCTCTAGGCCAATATCAAAAACTCCGCTTCGCTCTGAATAAAGCCCAGCAAGCGCAGCAAGTAAAAGCGGCACTGTTAGGCGAATCATTGAATCAAGCAAAAAGATAATATTGTTAAAAATTTCCATTTATCCCTCCTGCTTTTCTTTTTTCTGTCGCCGTTGGTCGCTCTCGCTTCCGACCCCGACACCCCCGCCGTTTTCTTTTTTCTGTCGCCGTTGGTCGCTCTCGCTCCCGACTAGAGCCTGCCCCGTGCTTGACACGGGGACACCCCCGCCATTTTTATTCACATCTATCATAGTAAAAAATATTTCTAATGGTGTGCGGAACAACCCCTCCATCGCCCCTGTGAATAAAATTACTAACGCTTGAATAACAATAATCATCTCACGAGTAATTGCTGGCATCATAAAGGCCAATTCCTGCCCCCCTTGATAAAGCGCACCAAATAAAATTGCCGCTAAAGCAATCCCAATTGGGTGATTTCGCCCCATTAAACCAACTGCAATACCAACAAAACCATAACCAAACACAAAATCAATCACCAAACGGTTCTGCACTCCTAAAACTTCATTAATAGCAATCATGCCAGCCATTGCGCCTGCAAGTGTCATCGAAATCATAATAATTTTTGAATTTGAAATACCCGCATAATGAGCCGCTTTTGGATTCTGCCCCAATGTGCGAATTTTATAACCTAATTCAGTTCGCCAAAATAAAAAGAACATGCCAAAGAGTGCTATAATAGCCACAAACAACATCACATTAACGGGCGAATAACCAAAAAAATCCCAAAATTCACGAAGCTGTGGCATCTTGCCAGCACCAACCACTGAGCGGCTTTCAGGTGCCATATTACTTGGCTCTTTAAGCACATAATTTAGCAAATAGACCATCAACGAGGCGGCAATAAAATTAAACATAATCGTAGTAATAACCACATGCGAGCCACGTTTTGCAGCTAAATACCCTGGAATAAACCCCCATAATCCACCAAATGCACCAGCACCCAACATCGCAAGCGGCAAAACTAGCAACCAATGTGTGCCATCAAGTGCAAGGCCTACAAAAATAGCCCCAAGCCCAGCAATATAGGCCTGCCCTTCTGCCCCAATGTTAAACTGCCCAGCATGCGAGGCAATAGAAAAGGCCAAGCCTGCAAATACAAAATTTGTGGCAAAATGAAGCGTATATCCAAGCCCCTCACCATATCCAAATGCCCCATAAACAAGAATGCTCATTGCCTCAATTGGGTTTTCTCCAACCATTAAAACCACAAGACCAGATATGAAAAACGCAAGTGTGAGGTTAAGCACGGGAAGCAAAGCAACATCTGCCCAGCGTGGTAATGGTTTACGTGCGCTCATTAAACCGCCCCCTTATTTGCGAGATCATTAGCAATTTTATCTTTTACAAAAGCCTCTTCTTGCTTATCCTTATCTTGTGAGCTAATGCCTGCCATCAACAAACCAAGCTCACCCTCATTCACCTTATCAGGATCAGCTTCTCCAACAATATTCCCATCAAACATCACAATAATTCTATCACTTAATGAGCGAATTTCGTCTAACTCAACCGAAACAAGCAAAATTGCCTTACCTGCATCACGCATTGCAATTATATGATTATGAATTGATTCAATCGCACCAATATCAACCCCTCGAGTTGGTTGACCAACAATAAACACATCAGGATCACGTGATATTTCTCGAGCAAGCACAATTTTTTGTTGATTGCCGCCAGAAAAATTTGCAGTCTTTAGAAGCGGGTTAGGTGGACGAATATCAAATTCTTCAATCTGCTTCTTTGCTTCATTTTTACAAGCCTTAACTGATAGATAAAGCCCCTTGCCATATTTATCATCATCAGAATATCCTAAAATAGAATTTTCCCATTGTTCAAATGAAATAACCAAACCATGTTCATGTCTATCTTCTGGCACATGCGCTAGCCCTGCCAAACGTAGCTCTGCCGCACTATCATCACCCTTAAAGGCTATTTCCTGCCCCTTAACAATTACCTTACCATTATCAGGTTTTCGCATTCCCGCAATTGCCTCAAGCAATTCAGATTGCCCATTACCAGAAACCCCCGCAATGCCGACAATTTCACCAGCTCTTACATTAAGACTAACGCCTTTTACACGCTTAACTCCAATGTCGTCGCTTACCTCTAAATCACGCACCTCAAGTTTTATATCACCTGGGTTTGCTATACCTTTTTTAACCTCCATAAGAACCGAGCGACCAACCATGAGTTCCGCCAATTCAGATGGGTCAGTTTCTTTTGTAATAAGAGTTTTTACCATAGCACCACGACGCATAACCGAAACCTCATCAGTTATTGCCATAATTTCTCGCAATTTATGAGTGATTAAAACAATAGTTTTTCCCTGTTTTTTCAAGGTATCAAACACTCTAAATAAATGCGCCGCCTCAGCCGGTGTTAAAACGCCAGTTGGCTCATCAAGAATTAAAATTTCAGCTCCTCGATAAAGTGCCTTTAATATCTCAACTCTTTGTTGCTGCCCAACCGAGAGATCCTCAATCAAAGCATCTGGATCAACTTCTAATTCATACTCTTCTGCCAAACGGGCAAGCTCAATTCGTGCTTTTTTCTTAGATGGCGCAAGCAGTACACTATCCTCAGCACCTAAAATAACATTCTCTAAAACACTAAAATTATCGACCAACATAAAATGCTGATGCACCATGCCAATGCCTAATTGCAGGGCATGCGAGCTATCTTTAATTTTAACCTCTTTGCCACCAACTTTTATTTTACCGCTATCAGCAGTGTAAAATCCATAAAGGATAGACATTAGTGTAGTTTTACCTGCACCATTCTCCCCCACAATTCCATGCACCGAGCCTTTAGCAATCTTTAAATCAATATCCCTATTGGCATAAACTGGGCCAAAATGTTTGTTGATTTTAATAAGCTCAATAGCTAATTCATCGCTATTTGATGAAACAGCGGCCGGAATATCCGACCGCCGTCTATTTTTTTGACTTTTTTCAGTCATACTAGCAATACCTACCGATTAACCAACTGGGCAAGTGCTATCTGATGTGTAGTCATGAACTACAATTTCACCAGAAATAATTTTAGCTGAAAGTTCTTCAACTTTAGCTTTCATTTCATCACTGATAAGATCTTTATTATACTCATCAAGAGACCAGCCAACACCACCATTAGCAAGACCCATAACATTAAAGCCTGAAGTCCAAGTACCAGTAGTTCCATCAGTAAAGGCATTCGCAACAGCAACATCAACTTGTTTAAGCATTGAGGTTAAAACTGAGCCAGGCTGCAAATAGTTTTGGTTACTATCAACACCAATAGAAAGTTTGCCCATATCAGCAGCGGCCTGAAGCACACCAAGGCCAGAGCCACCAGCAGCAGCATAAATAATATCTGCACCTTTATTAAATGAAGCCTTTGCCAATTCACCAGCAGTTACTGGATCATTCCAAGCAGCAGGAGTTGTGCCTGTATAGTTTTCGAACAATTCAATATCAGGATTCACTGCAACAGCACCTTGTGCGTAGCCACAATAGAATTTGTGAATTAATGGAATGTCCATGCCACCAACAAAGCCAATTTTGCCAGTTTCAGATTTCATTGCCGCTAGTGCGCCAACCAAATACGATCCCTCATGTTCATTAAATACAACTGAACGCACATTTGGCGCATCAACAACCATATCAATGATAGCAAAATTTGTGTCTGGGAATTCAGCAGCCACTTTTGTTAAAGCCGCAGCCCATGAAAAACCAGCAACAACAACTGGATTTGAGCCAGATGATGCAAATTTACGCAAAGACTGCTCACGCTGAGCATCATTTGCTATTTCAAATTCACGAAATGCATTACCTGTTTTTTCTGACCAACCATTTGCGCCATTATAAGCACTTTCATTAAATGATTTATCAAACTTACCGCCAAGATCATAAATAATCGCAGGTGTTGATGCCGCCACGTCTCCAGCACCTCCATCTTTTGATTGATTTAGGTAATAATAAGCCCCAATAGCCACTGCGCCAATTGCTACACCAGCCAATAATATTTTTGTAGTGTTATTCATTTAAGATAATCTCCCTGTTTTCGTTTCGAGCATTTAAGATTGCCCTATTACGATAAGGTCAATTCAACCTTGCAAAAGTCTTTGGCGCAAGTATAAAATTACTATTTTTGACGATTTGGGCAACAATTAGCATTTGACTCAGCATTCTAGAGCGTAATTATTTTTCCATTTGTAGCTTTTGCATCTGCCTTATCATGCGTTACTAACAATGTTGGCAGATTTTGCCCTCTAATCACCTCAAATACACTTTGGCGCACATTTTCTCGTAATTTTTCGTCTAATTTTGAAAAAGGCTCATCAAGCAATAACGCCTTTGGATTTGATGCCAGCGTGCGTGCCAATGCAATTCGTGCCTTTTGTCCACCTGACAAAGTTGCTACATCTCGCCTAGCATAATCTTGCATATTCACATTTTTGAGCAACTGATATGCTTTTTCTAAACGCTCACTTTTTGCGCCACCAGATGGCAAGGCAAACATAATATTTTCTTTTACATCAAAATGTGGAAATAAAAGCGGATCTTGGAATAAAACTCCCAATTTTCGTTTTTCAGCAGGCAAATCAGTAATATTTTGCCCATCAAGACTTATTTCACCCTCGCAAGAAAAACCCTTAGGTAAAAACCCACAAATAGCATTGATAAGAGTAGATTTTCCACAACCCGAGGGCCCCATTAGGGTTAAAATTTCTCCATCTGCAATTTTTTCATCAATATTAAGCAGTGAAACGCCATTGATTTTGATTCTAACATTGTTTAAATTCAAGCCAGCTTCACTCATTATTAAGCCCTTTTCTGTTGTGAAATAACAATGCAGGGATTAGCGCAGCAATTGCGAAAACTACAAACGGGAGTAGGGTTTGCACTAGTGAATAAGTGCCAATTAAACGTCTATTACCCCCACTTGCTAATGCCACTGCCTCGGTTGTAATGGTTGGAAAACGCCCCGCCCCAATCAATAATGTAGGTAAATATTGAGCAATGGAAATTGCAAACCCAAGCGCAAAAGCCATTAAAATTGGGCGCAATAACATTGGCAAGCGAATGCTAAAAAACACATTCATTTGGCTTTTACCCATTAATCTTGCACTAGTTAAATAGCGAATATCAAAACCATTCCAACTATCGCTAAGCAATAAATAAACATAAGGAAGAGTAAAAATTAGATGCGCAAAAATAAGTGAGAAATAATTACCATCAAGCCCATGCCATAAAAAAATAATAAAAAGCCCAAAAAGGAACGAAACTTGCGGCACTAAAAGCGGTAAAAACAAAATAAATTTAGCCCATTTTGATAATTTTATCTGTCTTTGATATTCATTTTCAAGGCTACTTAAAGCCAAAATTATTGCAATGAATGAAGCAAAAAATGCAATGATGATAGCTCGCCACGAAACCTTTAACAATTGCGAGGCTTCATTATGCCAAGTAGAAAAACTTAACTCTGCTGGAAAAACTTGCGGAAATTTCCATATTCCTGAAACTGACCAAAGTGCAAGTAAAAACAATCCAACAAAAGTCATAAAAATTGCTCCTCCAACTCCAACAAAACCAATAAAACCTAGTATTTTATCACCCTGAAATCGAAAGCCGCTCATTATAATTTTCTTGCCAAAATGGATAAATATTTTTTCACCAATCCACCAAGTTATTAATGCTAAAATTGTAACGCCAAACTGCACAATTGCCGCCGCCGCCGCAATTGATCTTTGCGTTAAATCAGGATCAGACATTAAACGTAATATCTGAATTGAAAGAGGAGGTGGAGTAGCAGGTCCTAAAATAAGTGCAACATCAACAACTGATGTTGCAAAGGCAATCAAAGCATAAATTGGCAGACGGATTTTTTTATATATCAATGGAAAAACCGATATTAGCCACGCATAATTTTTCCCATAACCGCTAATTCTTGCCACTCGAGAATATTGCCCCTCAACTTGAGGTAAGCTGGCAAGAATTACCAATAATAAAAACGGAATTTCTTTAATCACCAAGCCCAAAAGCAGTGCAAAACCAGCTGGATCATTTATTATCAGCCAATCTGGCGGACGGATAAAACCTGTTAATTCAGGCGAAATAAGCCTAATAATAAACCCAGATGGCATAATTAAAAAAGCCAAGCCAAAAGCCGCCGCCGCATGGGGCATAGCTAACACAGGTTTAAACATAGTTTTTATCACTAAAAACCAATAACTATTGCGATATGATGCAATAAAAAACGCCACCAACATAAGTGATATAAACGCCGTCATCAGACCAAGCCAATAACTTAGCCAAATAGACTTCATAATTGCAGGCATCATTTTCAAAGCATAAAAAGCCTGCAAAGAAAACCCAATCTGCCCCAATTCAGGATCATGTCCAAAAGCTGGCACAATAATATGAAAAAGCCCCGCCAGCACCGGCCCTATAAGTATGGCAATCATAAATATCGGTGCAATGCGAAGCATTAGTTATTTTTCCAAACTAAGTTAAAATATTTATCCACCCGCACCATAACGTTTTAACCATTCTTTTTTAAACGCCTCGCTCCAACTCGCATCTGGCTCGTTAATTAATTTCCCTAATTCTTCTGCTCCCAAAGTTGCCGCCCCTTGAGTTAAATCGTCAAACAAAACCTTATCACTTTCGCTTAGTTTTTCATAAGCCAAAACACTTGGGTCGCCCCAAATATTTTCATCAAGTTTTTTTGCCTGCGCAATTGGCGAAAGCATAAAATTTGCAACTACCATCGCACCAGCTTTTGCATTTGCATTAAATGGAATAGTAACAAAATGCGCATTGCCAATTGAGCCATAATCTAACACAAATGAGCGGGTAGTTTTAGGTAAAATACCCTCTTTTATTGCTGAAGAAGCCTCACCAAGATTAAAAGTCATGGCAATTGAAATTTCATTGTCACTTAACAATGTTTTTAGATGAGTTGTATCTCTTGCAAAAATCTTTCCCTTGCGCCATAAATATGGGTGAATATCATCAAGCCATGCCCAAAGTGGAGCTGTTAGTTTATCAAAATTAGCCTCTTCAACAGGCTTGCTAAAAACCGATTTATCATCAATCAAGCCAAGTGCTAATTGCTTTAAAAAAGTATTTCCAATAAAATTAGAAGCATCAGCATAGGTAAAGCGAGAGGGGTTTTCTTTAATCCATTTTGCCAAACCATCAAGATTTGTTGGCACTTCACTCAATTCTGCACTATCATAATAAAATGAGAATTGCGCCGTTCCCCATGGGCTTTCAAGTCCGTCAACAGGTTCACTAAAATCATAAGACAAAACCTTTTTACCCTCAATATCAGCCAAAGAATAATTGGGCAAATCATAAGACCAGCCTTTTTCAAGCAAAAGATTTTGATTTTTCATCGAGGCAAAATTCTCACCATTTATCCAAACTAAATCAATCGCTCCTCCTTGATTTCGTTTAGCCTTTTTTTCAGCTAAAACACGATTAACTGCATCGGCAGTATTAGAGAGTTTTACATGTTCAAGCCTTATTCCATATTGAGCAAAAACTTCATCACTAACCCATGCAATATAGGAATTAATATTTGGCGCACCGCCCCAAGCATTAAAATATACACTCTGCCCTTTTGCCTCATTAAGCACCATATCCCAATTTTTTGGATCTGGCATTTGACTTATGTCTGATTGAGCGAAACCACTAATTGGTAAAAAAGCAAAACAAGTAATTAAAATATTTTTGGTAAAAGAAAAACGCATGAAAAGTCCATTCATTAATATCTAAAAAGCATGAATATCTAAATGCAAAGTTACGCAAATAAAAGCAACTCAACAAAAAGTGTTTAACTCATTCTTTTTTTAAACTAGTTATTTCAACCCCCATTGCTTGTGCAAAACGTTCAAAAAATCGATCAATTATTCTTTGTGCGCTTGAGCCAATAATAGTTTTCCCCAAACTCATAATCGCGCTTGAGCCACCTCCAATTGCTGTAAACTCAAGATATGTACCTCTTATCCCATTCTCTTGCTCATAATCTTTAAGTTCAATATCAGCACTAGCATGCACTTTTCCCAAAATGCCCCCTCGACCACTGCCCTTAAGCGTATATTTTTTTGCCTTTTTCACATTGGCAAGCTCAAGATCACCAATAAAGCTCTTTTTCATAACTCCTAAATTGACCAAAATCTCTATTTCCAGCTTATTATCACTAACCCAAGCTATTTTTTGACAACCAAAAATTGTTTCTTTTAAAATTTTCTCGTCATTTAACGCCTCCCAAACCTGCTGGCGAGGTGCGTTAATTATATATTTTCCACTAAATTTCATCTTTTCTCCAAATATTGCGACTTTTTGGCATCAAATAAAAAAATAGTCATTTATTGAATGAGTTACAATTGCACCTATATATAAAACTTGAAATAGTGATTTAAATAAAAATAATTTAGTGGGGAATAATTTAATGGCAAAAGATCTTTTAAACCAGCCTTTACAATATCTTGATAAAGCAATGAGTGCTGTTCGTGACCTTGGGCTTTGGCCAGAGCAAACTGAAGAACAGCCAATTACAGGTCTATTACAAGAAATAACCCAGTTAGACGAGGATAAAGTCCTGCTCATTGGGCGCACCTTGTCACAAGCCTCAATTTTCAACGAAGTTGTGCGAGAACAAATTGCCGCAATGAATGTTGGTGAGCGATATGAAGACATAACCAAGGGTTTTGATTCTATTCGCTCAGATGCCAAAGGCCTTGTTGACCAATTAGATGATGGCAAACTTGATATTTTAGAGAGGGCTTCAAACGTATGGATGAAGGTTTCTCGTGGTGATATTGCTACTCGCTTTGATAAAATCCGAGATGTTTATATTGATGTTTCAAAAGACACAAAAGATCAAATCCAAAGAGAATTTACAATTTTAGAAGCATATCGTGATTTTCGAGGTGCGTTAAAACAGAGTGAAATAATGGCACTCGAAGTTTTGCAAACAGCAGAAAACAAACTTAACGAGCGTAAAGAAACACTTAGTAAAATATCAAAAGAACTTAGCAGTTTCTCACAGGGAACTCCGGCAGATCGTGCTAGACTTGAAATGGCACGAGATGAGCGGCTACGTGAATTACAAAGCGAAGAGCGACGTTATCAAATTGCAAAAGATCTTTCAGATAATCTCACCATTTCTTATCATACCTCTGAAGTTGTGATGGCTCGCCTTATGCAAACAACCAACGCTAAAGAGCGAGTTTATCAGCAATCTATTTCGTTTTTTTCAACTAATGAAACCGTTTTAACTGCACTTTCTGCTTCGTTTACGGGTATGTTTGGCCTGCACGAAAGCACAAAAACACTAAACGCAATGAAAGAGGGAATGTCTAAATCGCTAGAAACACTTTCAGAAATTGGTGACAAGGTACAAACCGAAGCAATTAAGGCAGGTTACGGCCCAACAATTCGTGCCGATGCCGTTAAAAAACTGCTCGATTCAGTTATCAGCTTTCAAGAAAAATCTCGCACAATTATTACTGAAATGCGCACTCTTTCTACCCAAAATTCAGCCGAAATACGTGATGCCGTAGAAGATGGCAAAAAACGTTTGGCTCTATTAGCGGCCGAGGGTAATGTCTTGTTAGTTGAAGAAAAACAGACCAAAGAATAAACAATGAACTCACCATCAAAAAAGCAACCACTTCCACTTGATGAGGTAATGTTAGCGATGGATGTCGTTGATACTTTACGCCATCAATCTGATTTGGTTGAGCGTGAGTTAAATGGCGAGGCCAAAAAAGATCTGTTAATTGACAGATTGCGAGATATTTACTCCGCTCAGGGTATAGACGTGCCAGATTATATTTTAGCAGAGGGGGTTGATGCACTTTCAAAAGATCGTTTTATCTATACCCCTCCAGCTAAGAGTTTTGCTACTAGTTTAGCAAAAATATATATTAGCCGTTCAAAATGGGGCAAATGGTTAATTGGCTCAATTTTGGCGTTAGTCCTTGGTACTTCTTATTATCAATTTAGCCATTTGCCAAATCAGCAAGCCAATTTAGAAAATGCTAAAATTGAAATATCTCAAACCCTGCCCAATCAAATGCAGGCAGTTTACGATAGTATTTTTTCTGAAACAAAAGTACAAATTGCACTAACTCAAGCCGATGAAATCTTGCAAAAAGGCCTTATTGCTTCAAAAGAAGAAAACCTAGCAAGAGCTAAATCTGCGCTAAAATCCCTAACAGATTTGCGTGACCTCTTAAGGCTTGAATACCAGCTAAGAATTGTAAACAAAGAGGGTGAGAAATCTGGATTTTGGACTTTTCCAGAAGTAAACACCGATGCAACAAATTATTATTTAGTAGTTGAAGCACTTGATAGCGAAAACCGGCCAATTACTCTACCTATCTTAAATGAGGAAACTGGACAGATTGAAAACGTAAATATTTGGGGCATTAGAGTATCAAAAGATATTTATGAAAGCGTCGGGGCAGACAAACTTGACGATGGTATTATTCAGCGAAATATTATTGGCAATAAATCCTATGGTTATCTAAAAGTCACATATTCAGTGCCTGTTTTAGATGGCGCAGTGACGAGGTGGTAACATGGCATTAAGTGGACCTGAGGCATTAAAATCACTCGACAACGCAATTGCTGATATTCGCCAAGAAGAAATTAGGATTGCCAAATTTTTGGCAAGAAGCACCGAAGTAACGGCAAAATTAAGCGAAACAAAAGCCGCCCTTATTAGGCAATTAGCAACAATAAGGCTTGATGAAACCGCCCGCAAAGAGTTAAGCGATCAGTTATTCACCGCTCAAAACAGAGCGCATAAAGTGTTAGAAAATCATGATATAAGCCTTAATAAAGCTGAGAGATTATTAAAAAATCTTGATTTAAAAATTTCACAAAATGTCTCTTTAAGACGAAAACAATTAAACGAAATTGACAAAGCACAGCTTGAATTAAAAGCACTTTCAAAAAAAATTGCCAAAGAAATTTCTGACGACCCAAATTATTCTCAACTTAAAAAAGAAATTCGCTCGCTAGAAGAAGTAGCAAAGCATGCAAAAGCTAAGACCGAGCTTGCAAAAAGTGACAAAGAAGAAAAAGGCAAACCTTATCGCTCTGATCCATTATTCATCTATTTATGGGATAAAAAATTTGGCACAAAAAGCTATAAAGGCTCTAACCTAATTTTATGGCTTGATAAAAAGGTCGCTAAATTAGTTGGCTATAATCAGGCCAGACCAAATTTTGCGATGTTAAATGAAATACCGCTTCGGCTAAACGAGCATGCCATACATCAAGATTTATTATTACAAAATGCAATTGATAAAATTGATGAACTAGAAGGAAAAGCAATAGATAAAGCTGGTGGCGCACCATTTCGCCAAGCAATAACAAAGGCTCAAGCCAGTTTGAGCAAAATTGATAAAATATTGCTTGATCTAGAAAATCAGCGTGATGAGCAAGCAGAAGCCTATCGCCTACTTGCACTTGGACAAGAGCCTGCTTTTGAAAAAGCTAAAGACATGTTGGTCAAAAGCCTTAATGGGCAGAATATTTTATCTATGATGAGAATGGCGCAAATCACCTCAACTAACGAAGATAATATTTTGGTTGAAAAGATTGAAGATATAACAAGCCGTATTCTAGAAGAAGAGCCTAAAAATAAACAACATCACGATCGCTTAGAAATTCTTTTAACAAGGCGGCGTGAGCTTGAGGATATTGAATGGGAGTTTAAAAAAGCCCGCTTTGATGACCCCCGCTCTACCTTTAAAAAAGATAATTTAACTGGCTCTCTTTTAACTGAATTTTTAGCAGGTGCAATTTCAGCAGCAGTATATTGGAACCAATTCCAAGGCAGCCAAAGCTGGCGATCTGGCTCTTCTGATTGGGGCTTAAACATTGGCCTACCCCGCTCTGCCCGCAGGCCTAAAAGCTCAAGAGGTAGCTCTTCTCCTTGGGCTCAATCTTCACGTTCAGGGTTTTCACGCCCTAAATCAAGTTCTCGCTCAAGCCCTCGCCCACGCTCAAGCTCAAGAGGCTCAAGAAAAAGTGGTGGTTTCAAAACTGGCGGCGGGTTTTAAAAAAATTAACAAACAGGAATATCTGTTGCCTGTCCTTTAGTTGCGTCAGATATTTTCATGCCAGAAATCAATGGGCTAAGTTCTACTTTACTGGGCAAACTAATAAACATAGAAAATTTTTCTTTCTTCACTTCAAAATCTTGAGTGCGGCAAAATTCTGCCTTTATACCAATTCCAAGTTCACCACCAATATCTCCATGCTGTTTTTTTAAACCTTTTGCCCATTGCTGAAATTCTTCAATTTCTTCCTGACCATTTTTAGCTATAGAAAATAGATAATAAACCCGCCCTTTTGCTAGTTGGGGTAAATTAGCAACTTTTGATAAATCTGCTGTTTCTTCTAATATTGCTTCAATATTACGTTCACCAAATTTTGATGTAGTTGCGTTTATCACTAAAGCAATTTCATTTTTCATGGGTTTTAAAGAGATAGGCAAATCAAGCGCAAAAGTCATTTTTGCTACATCATCATTTAACCAGTCGATTTTTTGTAATTTATATGCAGTTCCTAAAGAAAGAGCAGAACAAGCCGCCAAAGTTAGAATGAAAAAAAACAAACTAGATAACTTAAAACAAGACTTAAGGGCTTTCAATAAAAATAACTCCCAATTAAAAACACCTCATTAAACTTTCAATTGTGTTCATTTTTTGATTAGTCTTTTTAAAAAAATCAGATATAATTATCTATCTATTTTTATCTAGGATCAGCCATTTTGCAAAATATTCATATTCTTATTCTTGGCGGAGCACGCTCTGGTAAAAGCAAATTTGCTGAAAATCTTGCGCTTAGCAATTTACAAAAAGACAAAAAAATTGCCTATATCGCCACCGCAAAAAAAACTTCTGATAAAGAAATGAGCGAGAGAATAAGTAGCCACATTAAGCGTCGAGGTGATGAATTTATCACCTATGAAGAAGAAGTTGCACTTGGAGAAATAATTCAAAAATGTGCAAAAACTCATGATGTTATATTGGTTGATTGCCTAACTTTATGGCTATCAAACCTTTATGAGTTAAATAAGATTGAAATGAATAAGGCCATAGAAGATTTAAAAACCACATTAAATAAAATAGGCAATGCCAAAGTCATTTTAGTGTCAAACGAAGTTGGACTTGGCATAACCCCAACCAATATTTTGGCAAGGAAATTTATTGACCAAGCAGGGATTTTGCATCAAGAGCTAGCACAAATTTGTAATGAAGTTTATTTCATCACCGCTGGCCTGCCGCTAAAACTCAAATAACCTAAGTCTCTTTTGTCATTTTGAACAAAGCAAAGAATCTTGATAGTAATGGCAAACCCTAAGCCTTAAAAATATAAACTCTAGCCAGCTTAAAAATCAGTGCTAAAACTGGCGTTAAATGCATAATTAAATCAAAAATATCTATTGGCTTAATAAGCGTGCCAGCAAATAACATGCGGGTTTTTTCAAACAAATGCGGCTCGGGTACAAATGGCGCAAGACCAAGGGCAAGTGCAACAATTACAAACATCGATATTGGGGTAGCATCAATAAATTCTAGCATATTTTTCTCTTAAGTTAGTAAATCTTTCTTCTTTATATTAGATTTTCCTAATATTGCAATATCATAAATATAAAACCAGCAATAAAAACCAAATATAAAACAAATCCACTCATTAGATTATAAAAACCAAGCGAAGAATTTATATCCTTCACTCCCAAATCTCGTCGCCCATCACCCATTTGCGCCAGATCGAGCATTTCCCCTTTGTAGCTACGTTTCCCCCCAAGCCCAAAACCAAGCGCACCAGCAAATGCACTTTCAGGCCAGCCAGCATTGGGGGAGGCATGTTTTTTTGCATCCTGCTTCACCGACCTAATAGCCCCTTGCCAACTTGCAGGCCTATAAATCATTGCAGCAAGCACAAATAACAACGCACAAATTCTTGCAGGAATATAATTCACAACATCATCAATTACTGCACTGGCATAACCAAAATCTTTATATTTTTCACTCTTATGTCCAACCATTGAATCAGCGGTATTTATGGCCTTATAGATAACAATTCCAGGTAAACCAAAAATAAGCAAATAAAATAATGGTGCAATAAATCCATCAGATGCATTTTCAGCCAATGTTTCAATGCCTGCACGAGATACCTCCGCCGCATCAAGGTTTTTTACATCACGCCCAACAATATGTCTCACCGCCTCACGCCCATTTTGCAATGAAATTTCAAGCCCATCTGCCACAGCTTTAACAGCTTTGCCCAATTGATTTTGGCTAAGCAAAGTAAAGGCAATAAGCCCTTGAAAAAACCACCCAAAGGGCAGTAAATTAGTTAGATAAACAAGCAGAACAGAAATAAGCAAACTAAAAAAAACTAAAAAAAACAGCATTATCATACCCGCTCTTTTGCGCTCTATAGCTAACCCTTGATTATAATGGGCTTCAAACCAAGCAATAAAACTCCCCATCCATTCAACAGGGTGACGATAGAGCATTTGCAAAACCATAGGATAGGCAAAAACCCGCTCAAAACTTAATGCAACAATAGCAATATAAATGCTCATTATTTCGCCATTTCCAACAAGGCATCAAGATCAAGATGTTTTTCTAAATGTTTAGCCAAATCGTTTAGCACCCGCTCAACATCTGCTTGATAGTTAAATTCCTCACTAACCACTGCACCAAGCCGCCTCAAAAAGGACTGGCGAAATTTATCATTAACAAAAAGCCCATGTAAATAAGTGCCGCTCACCCGTCCATTAGCACTAGTCGCACCCTCATTTTTTTTATCAATTTTAGCAAATGGTTGTTTGCAATCCTTACCCTCACTAATCCCCATATGCATATGAAAACCATCAATTAGCTCACCAGAAATCATTTCAATTGCTCGCTCTTTATCCAAGCGTTTTTTCTCGCTAAGCGTAGTTTTTATATCAAGCAGACCTAGCCCTTTTATGGTTTTTACTTCCCCCTCAATCCCTAATGGGTCAGATATTTTTCCCCCCAAAATCTGATACCCGCCACAAATTCCAAGCACAAAACCACCTAAACGAACATGCGCTAAAATATCAATATCCCAGCCCTGCTCATAAATATATTTCATGTCTGCAATTGTCGCTTTTGTACCAGGAATAATTATTAAATCAGCATCTCTTGGAATAGGTCTACCAGCCTCAATAAATTCTAGCCTAACCCCTTGCTCTGCAATCAAGGGATCAAAATCATCAAAATTTGAAATTCTAGAAAGGCGTAGTACATAAATAATAAAATCACCTTTCTGCTCAACCCCGCTTTGCTCTAAAGCCAACACATCTTCTGCAGGTAATTTATGAGCATCAACAAAAAATGGTATTGGCCCAAAGACAGGCTTTTTTACCCGCTCAGAAATAAAATCTGCGCCCGCCTCAAACAGTTTTTTATCACCCAAGAATTTGTTGATAATTGAAGCCACAATTATATCAGCATCATTTTTAGCAACAACATCAAACGTACCAATAACAGAGGCAATTACCCCACCCCTAGCAATATCACCAATTAAAACCACTGGAACTTTTGCCGCTTGTGCAAAGCCAAAATTTGCCAAATCATTTTTCCGTAAATTAACCTCAGAGGCCGAGCCAGCCCCCTCAACTAAAATCAGATCATACTTATTTTTTAACTCCTCAAACGCCATCAACACATCAGGCATATATTTTTCTCGAGTAGCAAAATATTCTTTTGCACTCATTGAACTAACTCGCTCACCTCGCACAATTATTTGCGCCCCAGCTTCATGTTCTGGTTTTAATAAAATTGGGTTCATAGCGGTAACTGGCTTTAATCCTGCGGCCTGAGCCTGCAAGGCTTGCGCTCTGCCAATTTCCCCGCCTTCCTCACACACCGCAGCATTATTAGACATATTTTGTGGCTTAAACGGAGCAACTTTTATCCCACGGTTTTTAAATGCCCGACAAAGCCCAGCTACAATTAAAGACTTGCCAACGTCTGAGCCTGTCCCCATGAACATTAAAGATTTAGCACTCATTTTTTTCTTCCCCATAGGCAAGTTGGGCAGATTTGATCTGTTGGGCAGAAATCACATGGGCATACGATCCCATAACATTTTTATTTACCGCTCCCATTGCTGGTAGTTTATCACCTTTAGCATCTGTTGCTTCAAAGAGAGGGGATAAATTATTGCTTGAGCAAGACGAATAGTGAAACTCATGCCCAACCAAATTTTCTGCCCAAGGCAATGGGCTTTTATGACTTAAATATCTATACCCTAACACCCGTTTTGGCTTGTTTATTGTGCTGGTAATTGGCAACAGGCCAGACATCTTATGCGCCACCCCTTTAGCATCAACAAGTGCCTCACCCAGAACCATAAAGCCCCCGCACTCGCCATAAATTAATGCATCTCTCTCTTTTGCTTTTATTAAACCAGCCATGAAAATATCAGCATTTGCTAATTCCTGCCCAAATAACTCAGGATAGCCTCCCAATAAAAAAACTGCATCAGCAGTTTCATCTGGGGCTTGGTTAGCTAGCGGAGAAAAAAAACTAACCTGCGCTCCTGCCTCTTTCCAACCAAGTAAAAAATGCTCATAGATAAAAGCAAATGCCTTATCCTTGGCAATTGCAATATGCTGCCCCAAAGGCGCAAGATAAGAGGTAGGTTTTGCCTTTTTTATTGAGCTTGATAATTCTATCAATCTGTCTAGATTAAGCGATTTTTCAACAATTTTTGCAGCTTTAATAATCAGGCCTTCTGCATCATCAATTTCATTAGGTAAAATCAAACCAAGGTGGCGGCTTTTAATATTCAAACCATCATCACGATAAATCGCACCCAACACCTCTATTCCAAGTGGCAACAATGCATCACGCAACATCATTTCATGTTTTTTTGAGCCAACTAAATTTAAAATTACCCCTGTAATATTTATGTCTTTAGAAAAATTTGCAAATCCATAAATAATTGCACCAATAGATTGCGCCATCGATGAGCAATTAACTACTATTATTACCGGCAACCCCATTTTTATTGCCAAATCAGCACTCGAACCTTGCCCAACAGGAAAATGATCTACATTTGTTACCCTGCTAACTGCCGCCCCATCAAACAAACCCATCACCCCCTCAACAATTAGCAATTCATCAGATTTATTTCCAGCCCCCTCATAAGTAGAAGCCAAACCCAAGAGTTGGTTTTTTCCCATCGCAAAACTATCAAGGTTTAGAGTTTTTCGCCCAGCAGCTTTAGCCAAATATGAACTATCAATATAGTCAGGTCCTGTTTTTGCAGGCCTAATATCTACTCCCCTATTTTTTAGCGCACGCATAATCCCAAGCGTGACAATGGTCTTACCTGAACCAGAAGAGGGTGCTGAAATGATTAAACCCTTGCTCAATTAAATTACCTTTTTGTTTTTAATGCATTTAACTATATAAATAATGCCATGAATGACAAAGCCAAAAAAAGCACTGCACATAAAAAAACCCTTAGGAGAGGCTTTACAACTGGGGCTTGCGCCACGGCGGCTACCAAGTCGGCACTAAATGCTTTGCTTTTTGGTGATTTTCTTAATCCTGTTCAAATAACTTTGCCAAAAGGTCAAAAACCTAGCTTTCCTTTACAAAGTAAAAAAACTGGAACTGGCTGGGCAAAAGCGGCCATAATAAAAGACGCAGGGGACGACCCAGATGTAACCCATGGCGCAACAATCATTGTTAAAATTAGCCACGGGGAAAAAGACAAGGGTGTTGTTTTTTGTGCAGGCAAAGGCGTTGGTATAATTACAAAAGCAGGGCTTGCGCTTGGTATTGGCGAACCTGCAATTAACCCCGCCCCACGCCAAATGATGACAAAAATAGTCAATGAATTAAGCAAACAAGCTAACATTGCACCTGATTTTTCTATCAAAATCTCTGTTTTAAACGGTAAAAAAATTGCCAAAAAAACATGGAATCCTAGGCTTGGGATAATTGGCGGGATTTCTATTCTTGGCACTAGCGGAATTGTTATTCCCTATTCCTGCTCGGCTTGGATCAACTCAATTCACTCAGGCATTGATATAGCAATTGCAAATGGCCAAAATCATATCATTGGATCAACGGGAGATAAATCAGAACAAGCAGTAAAAAAATATCTTGGACTTGATGATTTAGCCTATATCGATATGGGAGATTTTGTTGGCGGATTGCTAAAATATGCCAACAAAAAACCACTAAAAAAAATTACCATTAGCGGCGGGTTTGCAAAAATTACAAAATTATCCCAAGGCGCATCTGACCTTCATTCTGCTCGCTCAAAAGTTGATTTTTTAATGCTAGCAAATGAGCTTAAAAAACTTGGAGCAGGGCAAGATATAATTGAGCAAACCAAAACTGCAAATACAGCAAATGAGGTGCTTGAAATAGCTACAAAAAACAAACTTCCACTGGCAGATATAATAGCCATACAAGCCAAACAAAAGAGCAAAAAAATTCTTAAAAACGATGATATTCAGTTTGATATTATTATTATCAATCGCTCTGGTAATATTATTGCTGGCACAGATTAAATTGGGTGAAATTTTATGAAAATTCTTATTTTTGGTGGCACTATGGAGGGGCGCAAAATTGCTAATATTCTTGGAGAGGGCGGGCATAATATCACCACATCACTTGCAGGAAGAACTACCAAACCCAAACTCCCTGAATATGGCAAAATTCACATTGGTGGATTTGGCGGCATAGACAATCTTTTTACTTTTTTTGTAGAAAATAATTTTGACTATATAATTGATGCCACCCACCCCTATGCGCAAAATATTTCAAACCAACTGGTTGAGGCAGCAAAATTAGCAGATAAAAAACTGCTACGTTTTAACCGCCCAATTTGGCAAAAACCAAAAGATACAATTTGGTATGAAACATCTTCTTTATTAGAGGCAATTAACAACCTTCCCCCTATGGCAAAGGTATTTTTAAGCACCGGTCATAAAGAATTAAATATAATAAAAAACAGACATGATGTTGATTTTTTTATTCGTCTAATTGAGCCAGCAAAAATTGCCTTATCTAAAAATACCAAACAAATAATCTCTACTCCTCCTTATGACGTTCAAAGCGAAAAAGCATTATTTAAAAAACATGAAATCACTCACCTAATATCAAAAAATTCTGGCTCAGATCAGACAAAAGCAAAAATCATTGCCAGTGCAGAACTTGGAATAAAGGTTTTTATGATAACAAGACCAAAATTAAAACCCGCCACAGAATTTTTCTCAATCAAGGCTCTTATGGCACAAATCTAACGGCTTTTCTTCTTACCCTTATTGCGCAAAACATGGGCAAAATCCGCCGCATAAAGAGACGAATTTGCAAAATCTTTTTGGCCAAAAACCTCACCTACAAAAATCATTGCCGTTCGAGTAATTTTTGCTGCCCTAACATCAGCCTTCATATTTGCTAGATTAGTTCGAATGATTTTTTGATCCCTCCATGTAGCTCGATAAATGACAACCACTGGGCAGTTTTCACCATAATAGGGGCTTAAACTTTCCTGAACATAAGTTAAATTCCTTATCGAGAGATGAATGGCCAAAGTCGCCTTTATTGCCCCTAGTTTTTCAAGATTTTCCTCATCTGGCATAGAAGAGGCCTTGCCAGATGTGCGAGTTATTATTATGGTTTGAGTTATGTTTGGCAAGGTCAATTCGGTGCCAATAGCCGCCGCCGCTCCTGCAAAAGCTGGCACACCTGGGACAATCTCATATTCAATATCTAGCTCTTTTAAGCGGCGCATTTGTTCGCCAACCGCACCATAAATTGATGGATCACCCGAGTGAACTCTTGCAACATCTTGCCCTTGATTATTGGCGGTTTTCATTACCTCAATTATCTCATCTAAGTTCAACGGCGCACTATCAATTACAGTTGCATCTTTAGGAGCAATCTCAACTAATTCGCTCGGCACAAGCGAGCCAGCATAAAGACAAACGGGGCAATTTTTTATCAATCTCTGTCCACGAACCGTGATTAAATCCGCCGCTCCCGGCCCTGCCCCAATAAAGTAAACCTTCATATTACCCACCTGTCATCCTGAACGAAGTGAAGAATCTCAAGCACTGAGCAAAAGAATCTTTTACCTCGCTTCAAAAAAACCTGCCCATAGCGACTAATATACATCATTGACTAACTTTCTTATCATACCCACGTGGCGTAAACACGACTTGCTTGCCATCACCACGTTTAAAACTTTTTGAATTTGATGAGCCGAACAACACAATGCACATCATATCAACCTCGCTTGTATCAAACTCACCAAGGGTAATAATCCTAACTTTCTCATCTTTCCGACCAAGCGAGCGAGCAATGATTATTGGTGTGTTAGGGGAGCGAAATTTTAAAAATATTTCTTTTGCTTTATCTAATAAATCAGTGCGAGTTTTTGAGCGAGGATTATAAAAAGCTGTTACAAAGTCACCCATTGCCGCCGCTTCAAGCCTAGAGATTATTGCCTCTTTTGGGGTTAGTAAGTCGCTTAAAGATATTGCGCAAAAATCATGCCCCAAAATTGCCCCAACTCTACTTGAAGCCATTTGCAAAGCCGAAATTCCACTATGCGATACCACCTCTACTCTTTTTGCATTTTCACTTAGTGCCCGCTTTCCTCTTGCGTCTAATAACTCAAAAACCAAAGCCGCCATTGCATAAATTTGCCCATCACCTGAGCAGATTAGCGAAACATTTTTGCCACTTGCTGCCAATTCTAGCGCATGCCTTACTCGTTTTTCTTCATCTCCAAGAGGAAAACGATGCTCAATCTGTTCAAGTTTTAAGTTTGCAACCAAGTCAAGATAAAAACCATAGCCAACCCAATCACTAGAATTTTTTAAGGCTTTAATTACTGATATTGTGCGCTGCTCTTCTTCCCCCGGCCCTATCCCAACAATATGCAATTGCCCCCTAGCCATGCCAAACTTTTCAACATCAATTGGCTTAACTGCCCTGCCAATAGCGCAAGTTGCCCGCTTTGATTTTTGCTTTTCAACAATTAACTCACCTGCTTTTATTGCGCATGCTTCGGCCACGCTTGGCGTGCCAACTTCTTGGCGCACAATTTCTGAAGGGTTTGGGGTATTTTCATTTGCTAATTTCGCAGCAGAAAATAAACGTAACGGCACGCCATAATATGCAGCTAACTCATTCACTGCTTTTTCATCTGCTTTCACATCAATGCTAGCAATTGCCGCAATTGAATGCGGAGCAAATTTATTCTCTTTAATTACTTTTTCAACTAGTTCAATCAACTCATTTGCAGGCAAATACCTCTCACACCCAACACCAATGATTAAAGTTTTTGGGTGATAGGTTAGGGTGTTTTTATCAGAAGTTTTTTCACTAATTGCAATTTTCACAACCCCTTTTCTATCAACAAGTTCAGAAGCATTCTCTAGAACTTCGTAGCCAGCATTTTTAAACCAATCAGCTTTGCCATCAAGCAAAATCCCCTCACCATTAAGCACAGCCACCATTGCCTTTTTAGCCAAGGCAACATCAGCCATAACATAACCCATTGGTGGCTCATCTAATGCACATGAAAATTGCGCATTAGAAGCAGTAGTAATCGCTGCTTGCCCAGCAAACAAATCTGCAATTTCTTGCGCCAAATCATTTGCCCCATGATGCCCGCCCAAAAGCGGCACAACATGCGCCCCATCATTTGAAACTGCAATAACGGGCGGCTCATTTTGTTTATCATTTAAAAATGTCGCTAAAAACCTAATTAAAATCCCACTTGCACAAATTCCAATAATTGCCGTGCCTTGTTTGAATAATTTTTGCATGGTTTCTTTAGAGGGTGAAAAATATATTTCACCTTCCATCTTTTTAGCTATTTTTTTAGCTATTTTTTCTGCTGCTTTATTAAAATAAACTATTGCAAACTTCACTTTTTCTTACTCCGTCGACTTAGAATAATTGCAAAATAGGGCAAACTATCACCTTCAAAATCTCTTAAATCAGAAACACGCTCTTTCTCACTTGAAGCATATTCAACAATTTTTGCATTCTCTAAATAATTAGTTTTTTCAAGCAAGTTTTTAATTCTTTGAATATGCCGCCCAACCTTTAAAATAGCCACGCTTTTTGCACTTTGTAATTCACTTAACAAAGCCTCATCATCAAGTATTGCAGGCAGGGTTTTAAAAACCTCATTCCCCATAATAAGCGGGCGTTTAAGAGCAGCAGAAGCAGCTTGTGGTGAAGTAATTCCAGCAATTATTTCAACCTTTATATGTTGCGGCATGCGCTTTATGAGGTAATTAGCAGAGCCATAAAAAAGCCCATCACCCTCGCAAATATAAGCAACATTTTGCCCCTTTTCTAAATGAAGTAAAATCTCTCTCGCAATTTCATCATAAGTTTTATTAGCCCTAAAACGCTCATTTTCCATCTCCATATCAAAAGCCATAAGGCAAGCATTTTCATTGATATGATTTTTTGCAATTCCATAGGCAAATGCATTGCCTTTTGGTTTTTTAATATAAAAAACATTCTCTATTTCACCCAAAACACGCACAGCTTTTAAGGTCAATAATTCAGGATCACCCGGCCCAACCCCAATGAGATATAAACCACCACTCATTGTTTTTCTTCCTTAATTATCAGCCATTGCGTCACTGGTTTTTTAGGCTCAAAAACTCTATATCGACCAACCTGCTTTACCCTTGAAATATCTATTTTGGATAATTCACCGCCCAATTTTTCATGCCGCTCAAATAATGATTTTTCACCCTCAAGCGTTACCGCATTTATAACCATTCTCCCACCAATTTTTAACGCTTTAAAACACGCCTCAAATGTTTCATCATTTGCAACATCTGCTCCAATAAAAATTGCATCCGGAATAGGCTGGGTTTTTATCTGCGCAATCGCCTCTCCAACAATGGTTTTTAGAGCTGGCGTGCCAAGTAAAAAACTATTTTGTTTAATCATTTCAATTCGATTTTTATTTCGCTCAAAGCAAATAGCTTTTGCACCCTGTGCTGCACGCATCCACTCAATTCCAATTGAGCCGCTCCCCGCTCCAATATCCCATAAAAGCGCATTTTTATACGGCATTAATTTTGCTAGCGTTATCGCACGCACTTCACACTTTGTAAGCTGACCGTCCGATATAAACGCCTCATCTGGCAAGCCAGATGTACGAGTTAAAAGCGGTGTATTTAAATCGGATACACATTCAATTGCTAAAGTAAAAAAATCACCAATTTTCTGCTTAAAAGAATTATTTGCTTCAAAACTAAACACTTGCTCATCGTCTGACCCAAGGTTTTCAAGCACCGTTATTTTACTATTTGAATAGTTATTTTTGTCAAGCAACAGGGCCACTTCATCAAGAGTATTTGCATTAGTGGTAAGTGCTAGAATTTTATTATTTGGAGAGAGATAAAGGGAAAGGTTTTCAACTGCTCTACCATGCAAAGAAATACAATCAACACCTTGTATCGGCCAGTGCATTTTACTTGCCGCTAATTGAAGACTAGAAACCGCAGGGATAGAGATAAATTCGCCCTCATCTAAATAATTTAACATGCTAGCTCCAATGCCAAACCAATTGCCATCACCGCTTGCTAAAATAACTACCTCGCTTCCTCTAAGTGCTAAAATCTGCTCAATCATAGCTTTAAATGGGGTTTTCCATTCCATCAAATTTTGAGCATTTTTATTTGGTAATTCTTGCAATAACCGCTTTGAGCCAATTATAATTTTTGCACTTTTTATTAGAACTTGCGATGTGCTTGAAATATCATCAAAACCACCCTCACTCATACCAATAATATGCAGCCAAACCTTACTCATGTTTCTAGCCCAGCCGCCAGAGCGTTAAGGGCAGAAGCCGCAAAAGCCGACCCCCCTCGCCGCCCTTTTAAAGTGATGAAAGCAATATCAAGCCTGTTATCAATCAAGGCTTGTTTGCTCTCTACTGCCCCAACAAAACCAACAGGAAAACCCAAAATAAGAGCAGGCATTACAAGACCTTTTTCAATCATCTCAAGCAAGTGAAAAACCGCCGTTGGGGCATTACCAATTGCCACAACCGCCCCACCTAATCTATGACGAACTGCCTCAATCCCTCCAGCAGTTCTAGTGCAAGAATTTTCCTTTGCAAATGTATAAGCAGCCTTTTCATCAAGCCCACAAATCACCTCATTATCAGCAGGTAATTTACGAGCAATAATGCCCTTAGCAACCATGTTCACATCCACAATTATTGGCGCACCATTCTTAAGTGCATTTTTGCCAATTTTGGCCGCCCCGCTTGAAAAAACCAAATCATCAACAATATCCACCATGCCGCAACTATGAATAAGCCGAATAACAATCTCACGCTCATCGAATGAAAAACGAGATAAATCTGCTTCGCTATTTATGCTTGCAAAACTTTTTTCATATATCGCCTTTGGATCTTTTAGATAATCCATACACCTATTTCTTTTTCAACGTAACAGGCCCTAAGGGGTGGTCTGCATGCGGATAAATTGGGTGGTGGTGATCGTGCGAATGCTCATGGCCGTGGTCATGAGAGTGCAATGGCGTGAAAGGTAAATTATGTTTTTTACAAAATTCTTCATCACGGCAAGATGCATCGCAATCACCTTTACATGGACAATTTTCCAATCCACCACCAATTCCCTCAACATGATGATGGTGACTTTCTTGTTTTGCCCCCACCTCATCTTCAAAACCCAAGACCTGCTCACGATATTTACAAAGTGAGCAATTCATCAAATTCTGTCCGTGCAGTATTTCATCAATCCGCTCAATAAATGTTTCAAGCACCAAATCATGGTCACTTAAATAGGGGGCTTTTACAAATTCAATTTCAGGATATTTTTTAGCCGCCTCATCAACTGCAGCATAAATTCGCTTCACTAAAACTCCGGTGAAAAGAAAATAAGGAAAGATGATAATTCGCTTAAAGCCAAGCCTAACTGCCCTATCAAGCGCAGGAGAAACCAGCGGAAAAGTCACACCAGAATAAGCTGTTTCACCCCAGCCAAACCCCAGACCCTCCCAAAGGTTACGCATTACTTTAGTGACATTAGAGTTAGCATCAACATCAGAAGAGCCACGCCCAACAAGCATAAGCATGCTATCATGAGCCGATATTTTTTTAGCCAATTTTTCATTTGCTTCATCATGCGCTGATTTTATCCTATCTCCAGCCGCCCGCATCATTTTTAAATCAATACCAAGCTCACGCCCATAGGTAATGCTAAAATCATCATGTTTAGCAGCATATGTATTTAACACCGACGGAATGTCATTTTTTGCATGCCCAGCTGCAAATAACATACCTGGAATTGCCAGCACATTTTTCACCCCCTGTTGGCGCAATTTATCTAAGCCAAGATGAATTACAGGGTTTGCAAATTCCAAATAGCCATATTCAACAGGCACATTTGGCAAAAGATTTTGCAATCGTTTAGCAAGATTTGCAAATTCATCAACGGCTAATTTATTGCGTGAGCCATGCCCACACAACATCACTCCAGTATTAGGAGGCAGGGTAATTTTTTTAACCATTGTTTTTAGAGCGCACAATTAACAATGCAACAATTGCAACAATTGCAATTGCAGGAATACTTGAAAGCAAAACAAGCTCAGATAAATTATGAGCATGACCCGCCATTGGCTCAACATGTCCAACATGAGCGAAAGACGCTATTGGCAGGATTGCAAAAATTGAACTTATAATAATAGTGATTAGATTTTTCATGTTTACCTCTTTTAAGTTTAAATAAAAAGGCAACAATTCCTATAAACCGACAAACAACTCTGGACTTAGTCCCCGATTTGGGTCAACTGCACCAGACTATTTTCAGCTCCTAAACGGAACGTTGCATAAACCTCTTTGTAGGCAATAATGATAATTTGGTCAACAAAGATAAATCTTATTAGGGGAGTAAATACCCCTTATCTATAGCGTCTTTTGTCATCTCATTTATTAAAACATATAAAAGTGGCGCACCCTGTTTTACTATTTCCATACGCTTTATCACTTGTTTGGCAGAAATATCATGGCGCAACCACATCTGCCCATCAGTAAAATAATTATGTAAAAACGGCTGCAAACGATCCATAGCACGAGCAAATAAAGCATCAGGCGTTTTCATCTGCTCAAATTCGTCCCATAAAAGGCGAAACTCTTTTGCTAAATCATCAGGCAATAAGCCAAACAAACGCTCCGCCGCTTTTACTTCATCTGCATGCTGCTCACTTTTACTCACATTCGAATAAGCTGGATTATCCCCCGCATCAATTTCTACAATATCATGAATAAGCACCATTTTTAACACCCGCAAAATATCAGCTCCCTTTGGCGCATGATCGGCCAGTATCAAAGTCATCATGGCCAATTGCCAGCTATGTTCGGCATCATTTTCTTTACGTGAATTATCTAAAAGCGGAGTTTGCCGCCAAATTTCTTTTAACTTATCAATCTCCATAATAAAGGCTATCTGCTCACCAAGCCGTCTTTTTTGCCCAATGTCAATTAATGCGTCTTTTGCCATTTTTGCATAATCTTTATCGCTTGGATCATTATTACTTTTTTCAATCTTACCACCCTCTTTCTTCCAAGCTGAAAATCCCCCATCAATATGGCAGACATTCTCTAATCCCATATCTTGCACTTTCTTGGTAGACAAAGCAGACCTCCACCCCGCCGCACAAAAAAACACAAATTGCTTACTACTAGCAAAAATTTTACGATGATAGGGAGAAGCTGGATCTATCCAAAATTCTAACATGCCCCGTGGCGCATGAATTGCTCCTGAAATTTTCCCCTCAAACTCAAGCTCACGAATATCTCTTAAATCAACAAAAACTACATCATCTTGGAGTTGTAATTTTTTTGCCTCCTTAATGTTAATGCTCTTAATTTCACTATTAGCTTCTTTCACAAGTTGCTTGCTAGATTTTATCAATTTTATCTCCAACTTTTCATCTTAGGTTCATCTTCAAATGTATATTTTCAAACGTATATTTTGCATTTTATAAAATTAAACCTATAGTAAAGCCTTGGCCATCAAAAAAAGACAAAAAAATGATTAAATTTCAAAAAACTCTAATTTCTCTCATTATGATTTTAATTATTTCTGCTTGTAGTTTTTCCTCCCCACAAGGCTATTATACACAAATGCAGCTCTCAACCAATATTTATCGCATTGAGTTAATTGGCACACGTGCAACTGCTCACCAAAGAGTAAGAGATTTTGCGCTATTAAGAGCCGCTGAAATTACCATTGAAAAAGGCAAAAAACGCTTTGTCATAATTGCGGATAATATTAAGCAAGAAAGCGAAATTTTTACCTATTCTCCAACTCAAATCGGCACAAGAGAAATTGGGGGTATTGTTGAGCCAATTTACTCAGCACCACAAATGGAAACTGTAAAACACACTCAAGGTACAATGACAATTGAGTTGATTGAGAAAAAAGACAAGCGTTATAAATCTGCCTATGATGCCAAAATAATTTCAAGCCAATTAACCCCCATTTTAAGATCAAATGATGAGAATGTTAATTGGCTAAGAAAATAAGCCTTGCCTAAAATTCAATCCCAGCCTGCGCCTTTACCCCATCTCTAAAGGGGTGTTTTATCTGGCTCATTTCGGTCACTAAATCCGCCAATTCAATCAACTCATCTTTGGCATTTCGCCCAGTAATAATCACATGCGTATCAATGGGTTTGTTTTTTAAAAATTCAACCACTTCGTTTATATCGAGATAATCATAGCGAAGGCAAATATTTAACTCATCAAGCAAAACCATATTATAATTGGTATCCATAATCATAATTTTTGCCGCATCCCATGCCAATTTTGCAGCATCAATATCACGTTGGCGATCTTGCGTATCCCAAGTAAACCCCTCACCCATTGCTTTTATAACTACCTGCTGAGGAAATTTTTCTAAAATATCACGCTCCCCCGTTCCCCATTTTCCTTTTACAAACTGCACAATACCAATTTTAAACCCATGCCCAAGCGCACGAAAAACCATACCAAAAGCAGCGGTTGATTTCCCCTTGCCCTTGCCAGTATGCACAATGATTAGGCCTTTTTCTTTTGTTTTTGTAGCCAGCATTTTTTCACGAGCGGCCTTTTTTTTGGCCATTTTTTTAGCGTGATAATCGTTTAACTCCTGCTCATTCATCAGGTCGGTTTTTTTAACTCGTTTATCCATTTTCTAACTCCTTATAAACAGCATTGGACTTTGGTCGCCAAAGGCCACGCTCAATCGCTTCATTAAATTTTACTTTTAATTCTTCAAACCCATGCTTATTATTTTCTTTAATAAAATCACGGGTATTTTTATCTCCAAGAAACGCCTCAAACGCCAAGTCAAAATGATGGCTTTTCACTGCCCCAGTTGTTGCAGCAAATGCAAACATATAATCCAGCGAGGCAATAATTTCAAACGCCCCTTTATAGCCATGCCGCTTAACTCCATCAATCCATTTTGGATTTATAACTCGTGAGCGCATAACATAAGAAATTTCTTCCTCTAGTGTTCTAGCCTTTGGGTTTTCAGGCCGTGAATGATCCATATTATAGGCAAATGGTTTTGCTCCTTTAAGTGTTTCAATGCTAGCAATCAACCCACCCTCAAATTGATAATAATCATCGCTATCAAGCAAATCATGTTCACGATTATCTTGATTATGAACAACCGCTTCAACACCACTTAAACGTGCCATAAATCGCTCTCTTTGAGCAACTCCCTTGGCTTTGTTGCCATAAGCATACTGCCCCCAGTTTAAAAAAGCCTCAGAAAAATCACTCCTATTTTTCCAATCACCACTATCCATCAATCCTTGTAATCCAGCCCCATAACTATTTGGCTTTGAGCCAAAAATTCTAAACCCTGCGCTTAAAGCCGCCTCCCGCTCATCTGCCCCATTTGCCATTAACTCAAGCGCATCTTTTCGCATAATTTGAGCAATTGGGTTTTGATCTGCTGGCTCATCAAGTGCGCCAACTGAGCGAATAGCATTATCAAATAAAGTGATAAGTTGGGGGAAGGCATCTCGAAAAAATCCTGATATTCTAAGCGTAACATCACAACGTGGCCTGCCCAATTTTGCTAGTGGGATAATTTCAAAACCCGACACTCTAAGTGAAGAGAAATCCCATTTTGGTTTTACTCCAACTAACGCCAAAGCCTGCGCAATATCATCACCACCTGTGCGCATATTTGACGTACCCCAAACGCTTAAGGCAATTGATTTTAGCCAAACACCCTCATCTTGAAAATGCCTTTTAAGCAGATTTTCTGCTGACTTTTGCCCCAATTCCCATGCCGTTTGCGTTGGCACAGAGCGATTATCAACTGAGTAAAAATTGCGCCCTGTTGGTAATACATCAATCCGCCCACGGCTTGGCGCACCCGAGCTGCCAGAAGCAATATATTTGCCATCTAATCCATCAATTAACGATTTAATTTCATTTCTTCCGCAAGCAGCCAAACGTGGGCGAATAATATCATCAATTGTTTTCATCACCGCTTTTGTTGCTATAAAGCCTTTTGGTAGCTCAAAGCCTGAGACAAATTTTGCCGCCAATAATTCAAGCCGCTCGATGCAATCGCCATTACTACGCCAAATATCGTTAGATATTTCTTTCAATATTTTTGGTTTTGGCCCGCACCATTGCTCACCCAATTTTGCATTTAATGGCTCAAAACCCAATTTTAAATCATCGCTTATCGCCCTAATAAGCGAGGCATCAGCCAAACTCTCACCACGGGGAACACGAGCCAAAGCAACAATTAAATCCCGCTCTAATTCACCTGTCGGGCTTTGTCCAAAAATATGCAACCCATCACGAATTTGCGCTTCTTTTAACTCACATAAATAATTATCAATCTCACCAAGTGCTTCGTCCTCATCTTTTGAAAGGCCAATATCTTTATCAAGTGCTGCATCACGAGAAAAGTTTAAAATACGTTTTTTAAGGAGATCCAACCGCCGCCTATCCATGCCAGATGCCGCATAATATTCGTCTAAAAGACTTTCTAAATCTTTTAATGGGCCATAGGTTTCTGCCCGAGTAAGTGGTGGAACAAGATGATCTATAATAACCGCTCCCGTGCGCCTTTTTGCCTGTGTTCCCTCACCAGGATCATTCACAATAAACGGATAAAAATGCGGCAAACCACCCCATAAAGCCAACGAATAAGAAGAGCAATCTAAAGCCGTGGCTTTACCGGGTAGCCATTCAAGATTTCCATGTTTGCCATTATGAATTAATGCATGAGTTTTAAAAATATATTTTACCCATAAATAAGCAGCAAAATATCCATGCGGTGGCACAAGATCAGGATCATGATAATTTGCCTCCATGTCTAAATGATAGCCACGAGATGGCTGGAGCATAATGGCGACATTACCAAAAATAACCACTGGCAGATGAAATGCATCACCACGGCAAAATGGATCATCTTTAGGTAATCCCCAACGCTCATTCACTTCATCTTGGATTTTTTGCGATAAGTTTTTAAACAATGATTGATAATCTACAAGAGGCATCACCGCCCCACTTTTACCTCGTTTTGGTTCTGCATTTGTTGGCCCTTTTTGCAAAAGCTCAATCAACTGACTACCAGTTTTAGCAAAGCTGTATTTTTGATCCAAACCCTCATCAAAAGCACCATTATTTAACAAAGACAAATCATAACCAGCCTTATCCAAAGCCTTTAAAATCTCAACACTAGATTGTGGCGCATCATAACCAACCCCATTAGCAATTCGCCCATCACGAATAGGGTAATTTGCCAATACCAAACAAACCCGCCGCTCAACCCTTTTGATTTGGCGTAAACTCACCCAGTTTTTTACCAGCTCTTGCGTCTGCGCAATTCCACTTTCATCGGGTGCAAAAACCGCCAATTGACACTGGCTTGCTTTATGCCAAACAGATTTTTCTTTATGCCCAACAATTAAACAGCCAACCCTCCCATCAAGTTCTGGCAAAACTATCTGCATAGCTAAATCTTTAGCTGATAATCCTTGGCTATCATTTTGCCATATCTCCCTTGGCCGCCCCCCCATAATAAGCTGAATAATTGGCGCATCGGTTGTTGCAAATGGGTTTTGTTTTTCTTTTATTCCATCAAGCCCAAGCGCAAAACCTGTGAGATTTAAAATTACTTGGGGGGGAAATATTTTAAAAATATTTTTAACAAACTTAATATTCTCATCATCTTTTAATGACGAAATAAATATAGGCACGGGCTGCATGCCAGATTTTTTTATTTCCTCAATCAATCGCTCAACGACAGAACTGCCTGCACCCTCAAGCAATGCTCGATAAAATATAATTGGGATATTGAGGCGTGTTTTTGTTCGCTCAAGAGTCGCAAATTCCCCCTCATCAACCACCCCCACTTTTGGCAACCAAAGCCCAAAATGAGGAAATTTTGTAATTAAATTTCTAGCTAACGGCTCACCCTTTGCCAAGGTTAAAAACCCACTTATTGCAATATCCATGTTATTAGAGCCAGCAGTGCTAAAAAGCTCATGTAAATATTGCCATTCTTTTAGAGAAATATTTGAGTTTTTAAATAAAATAGGATCAAAATTAGCATCACCTGATAAAAAGGCCAGTTTGATATTTTTTCTTAAGGCCAAAGCAGATATTTCATCAACTCCATATTGCCAATAACTAGCCCCACCAAGCAAGCGAATGACAATTAAATCGGCATGAATAAGGGTTTGTTCAAGCCACATATCAATTGAAAGATTATGACCTAAAGTCATAATATTTGCTATACGAACATCATTTATTCCTGCCCGATCAATAGCCCCAGCAATTGCCGCTAATTCACTATCGGCTGATGAAGCAAAAATAATTTTTGCAGGACTTTGCGCAAGATCAATTGCCTCACCTTCTTGCTGAATTTCCCCCGATTGTGCAGCTAACAGGTGCATCTAATATTTCCTTTTGTTATTTTAAAGCAAAGTTGAAAAATCTTAGACCCTCGTTACACTCAGGATAACAATTACAACTCCCATCAACCTAACTCAAGAGCCAATAACTCACGCTCGATCGCTTCCCTGTCCAAGCCTTTTTGCCCAATCACCACCAGTGATGTTTCAACTTTCTCACCTCTCTGCCAAGCCCGATCAAACCAAGAGTTCACCCTCAAGCCAACCGCCTGAACCACCAAGCGAGCAGAACCTCCCTCTATTGCAACAAATCCTTTAAGCCGCAAAACATCATGCTTAACAATTATATTTTCAATTCTATCTAAAAGCGTATTTTTATTTGTGCTTGGGGGCAGGTTTATCGAGAAGCTAACAAAATCATCATGATCGTGCGCCTCATGCCCATGGTGTTTTTCATGGTGGCTTTGCCGTCCCTCATAGTCATTTTCAGCTTCAAGACCCATGCCTAAAAGTGCCACAACATCAACCTTGCCATTTTTTGCTCGGACTAAAGAAACACCCTTGCGTTTATGGCGGTTTAATTCAACCTCAACTCTTAACAAGTCATCGCTAGAAATCAGATCGGTTTTATTGATAATTATTAAATCTGCACAAATTAATTGATCTTCAAATAATTCACCAAGCGGGGTTTCGTGATTAAGCATTTCGTCTTGTTCTCGTAACTCATTCACCGCCCCCTCATTTGAGGCAAATCGACCCTCACTCAAAGCAGCACCATCAACAATTGTTACAACACCATCAATGCTAACTTCGCTCTTTATTTCAGGCCAATTAAACGCCTGCACCAATGGCTGTGGCAAAGCCAAGCCAGAGGTTTCAATTATAATATGATCGGGGCGATTTTCTCGCTCAAGCAGCTTTTGCATTGTTGGAATAAATTCGTCCGCAACAGTGCAACAAATACAGCCATTAGCTAGCTCAACAATATCATCATCGCTACAACTCTCATCAGAACAACCTTTAAGCAAATCACCATCAACCCCAACATCACCAAATTCATTGATGATTAAAGCAATTCGCTTACCACCAGCATTTTCTAAAACATGGCGCACTAATGTTGTTTTACCGACCCCTAAAAAGCCGGTAATAATAGTAACTGGAATTTTTTCAGACATAAAAGCCTCTAAGAAATTTTAAGCTGATTTGTCACACTAAAGCGAGAAAGAAACCTCTTACCCCACGCAGAGTTCCCAAGTGAAGAATTGCTAAGTTTCAAAGCCCCATAAGTAAGAATTGGCTCAATTAGAACTAATGGCAAATAAGCTATTGCAAAAATTGCCCAATTATAAAAAGGCGTAGGTTCATTACCGATAGAAAGCCAAAAGCCAACCATGGTAATAACCCCTGCATAATAAATTGCATCAAAACGAACAATCGAAGACCAGCTTACTTTTTTAGGGTTTTTTTGATTAAAAAACTTTTTGCCATAAAGCATATGAGCTCCTATTAGCGGCAATGAAAGCGAGAGGATATTAACCCCTAAATGCATCATATCAGCAGGCTCAAAAATTATCGCTTGCAGCAAAAGTCCAAGCGCAAAACCAAACAAGGTCGGCAAAAACCCAAAAAATAAATAAATTATCGAAGTACCAATAAAATGCAATTCAGATGCGCCAACTGGCATGTGAAATGCTTGCATAAAAGCGGTAAAAAACATCCCAGCCAATACAGTTTTCACAATTAAATTTGGTTTCTTTATTAAAGAAACAGCGTTACCAGAAAGAGTTGCTATAGCCCCAGCATTTGCAAAGGCGAGTTTTGTGGCGGCAATTAAGCCAAGTTCAATATGCATTTTAAAATCCAAAATTGTTTGTTTAGCGAGATTAATCGCATTAATAAGGAGAGAAATACTATAAAAATGATAGCTAAATATCTGGCTTTGCCATGCTCTATCCTTTCCCTCGTCCCTCCGACGATAAAGTTAAATTCACTGGTGGGCAGGTCTCCTGACTCATGATGTTTTAGGCGTTTTTTAAACCTTCCCAGCCAAACAAACGGCCAGTGGCAAACATAAAAAACTCATCACTTACAGTTGCGGGGGCAGTTATGGATTAAGCTCTCTTTTGAGTAAACCTCACCATATTCCCTATTAAGCCTCATCTCACTTACGATTCGAAGCACCAACCAAAAAACAAACATGACATGGTGATAAAAACTAGTCAAATGGAAATAAAATTATATTTTAATCAATCAAGAAATAAGTAATGCTAGATACAACCCTTACCTTTTTATCAATCTGCTTATCACTTCGCTCATTGGGAATATTTACCGCTGGTAATATTTGAAACACGCCTTGATTAGCAGATTTTATATTCCCAACATTTGATTGAGATTCAATTGCAAACTTTTGCGCCGCCTCTCTGGCTCGCCCTGTTGCCTCACTCAGCATCTCGCCCTTAAGGTCAGAAATACCAGTAAAGACATAAGAGGGTCCAGCAGAATAAGCATCTGCTGAAAACACCACACCAACCCGTAAAAGCTCTGAAATTGAGCGGGCAGCAATTGACATTTTATCAACATCACTTGAAGTAATCAGCATATCTTGGGTCAAAATAAAGCGAAATTCACCCTCAATATTATTATTGCTATAACCTGCCGCTTTATCTCTAACCATAATATTTTGCACAGAAACCTCATCTGCCTTAAACCCATGTTTTTGCAAAAATACCAAAACCGATTTTTCACTTTCTTCAAGCCTAATTCGAGCTTGTTCAAGATTTGCCCCCGCACTAGTAAATTGAATTGGCCAAAAACCAAGATCAGCTTTCACTGCCCGCTCGCTAAGCCCCTTAACGGTAACAATCCTAACTGGTTCACGAGAAGTAATTAAGCCGTCCGCAACAAACCAGCCCGAAGCAGCAACTCCTGCCGATAAGATAACTGCCCCAACTAACAATGTAAGTGATTTAAAAAAGCCCATTTTCTTTACTCCCAAAGATAATACTCTCTATATTAAACCCAACATTTATGACGTTAGTATGGCAAAATTACTCTAAATTATCTGGTTTATTCACCGCCCAAAGCCATGCCCTAACCTCAACGCTTTCAAATAGATCAACATCATTATAGGGATCAGCCACAGCAATTTCTTTTGCTTCTTTAAGGCTGCTTGCCTCTATAATAATAAGCGATCCGCATGGCTTTTCATTTTCATCTAAAAATGGCCCTGCTAAAATAATTTTTTTACCAAGGTTTTTTATATATTCCAAATGTTTTGGACGAGCTTTAAGCCGTGTTTCAAGCTGCCCAATTCTATCACGCCCCTCAATTACAAATAACATTATTTACCCTCTTCTTTTAATGGCCTTTTCATTAAATCAATCACCAATTGATCTATGCCAATATTACCCTTAAGCAGTTCATTCACCGCATCAACAAGCGGAACTTCAATATTGTATTTTTTGGCTAAATTTTGTGCAACAGGAGCAGTAATAACCCCTTCTGCTAATTTTGCTCCAGATTTTTTAATCTCTTGTACACTCCAACCTATGCCTAATTGTTGGCCAAACCAATAATTGCGAGATTGGGTAGATGTGCAACTAAGCGTAAGATCTCCCAAGCCTGCAAGACCGCTCATAGTTTCTTTTTTACCACCTATTTTAATTACCAACCGCTCCATTTCTGCATAAGAGCGCGCAATTAACGCCGAGCGAGCAGAAAGCCCAAGCCCCGCTCCATCGACTGCTCCACACGCAAGCGCATAGACATTTTTCAAACTACCAGCTAATTCAACTCCAATCATATCAAAACGCACATAGGGGCGAAAACTTGCCCCCGCAATAGCATTTGCAACTTGTTTAGTTAGAGCTTCATCACTGCCCGCAAGTGTTACTGCGGTTGGCAGTCCTTTAGCAACATCAATTGCAAAACTTGGCCCGCTAAGCACCATGGGCTTAGCCAAGGGGCTGGTTTTAGCCAAAATTTCTGTTTGGCGAAAAAGAGTCTCTTGTTGCAAACCCTTGGCACACATCACTACTGGCTTATCTTTTAGCCGGTCATTATTTATCGCCAACAATACCTCTGCCGAAGCCTGAGCAGGCACAACCATTAGAATAATATCTGCATTTTTAACTGGCAAAAAATCGGTATATGCGACAATTTTTTTATCTAAAATCTGCTCACCCAAAAACTCAGAGTTTTTATGATTTTGGTTTATCTCATCTGCTACATTTTGCTCACGAGTGATAAGTACAACATCACGCCCAGCCAAGGCACAAGCCTGCGCCAAAGCACTCCCCCATGCTCCAGCTCCAATAATAGCTATTTTTTGCATCATATTTTCATACTTTCATCATCAAGCGGCCAACGTGGTCGAGCAGAAAAATCAAGCTCATCGCTAACACCATGTGCATATCTCTCAGCAGCCGCCCAAGCAATCATTGCCCCGTTATCCGTACAAAGAGAAATAGGCGGAACAAATAAAACTGCACCTTTCTCTTTTATAGTTTTTTCTAACCCCAAAGCAATTGCCCTATTTGCCGCAACCCCACCAGCAACCACAAAGCGTAATTCTTCATTTGGGTGGTTTTGCTTAAACATTTCAAGCGCATCTTTTGTTCTTGCACAAAGAATATCAACCACTGTTTTTTGAAATGAGGCACAAATATCACTTCTATCCTGTTCGCTTAAAGGGGCAATTTTTTCTGCCGCCAAGCGAGTTGCAGTTTTTAGCCCTGAGAAAGAAAAGTCCAAACGTTTTTCATGCAAAAGCGGCTTTGGGAATTTAAACCGAGTTGCATCACCGTTTTTTGCCATTTTTTCAACCTCTGGCCCTCCGGGATAACCAAGCCCTAGCATTTTTGCTGTTTTGTCAAATGCTTCACCTAAAGCATCATCAATAGTCGTGCCAAGCAAGTTATACTCGCCAAGTTTTTTCACCTCAATAAATTGTGTATGCCCGCCAGACACCAATAGCATTAAATAAGGAAATTGCACTCCATCGCTTAAACGTGCGCTAAGGGCATGACCCTCTAAATGATTTATAGCTATAAGTGGTTTATCAAGTGAAGCACAAAGTGCTTTAGCAACTGTTATCCCAACTAACACCCCGCCAATTAAACCTGGGCCTGCCGTTGCCCCAATTGCATCAATTTCAGCAAATTCAACGTTTGCTTCTTTTAATGCCCTTTTAATTATATCGCTAATATGCACAACATGCGCCCGTGCCGCCAATTCTGGCACAACCCCTCCATAAGGAGCATGCTCCTCTATCTGCGAGCGCACAATATTTGATAAAATCTTAGCACTGCCATTACTTTGCCTTGCAACAATACTTGCAGCAGTTTCATCACAACTTGTTTCAATGCCCAAAATTAAAGAGTAGGTTTTTTTAGTCATCACAGGACAATCTATTTGTTTCATTCTTTACTTTTCTAATCAAAGAGAGCTTATTTTGCAATCAAACCCCTTTACCAATATACTAATTAGCGATAAGCAAAACTTATTGCATTTTTTAATTGCAAATCTATTTTTATATAAAGGATTTTATCAATGGTTGCTAAAAAATCTGGCCCACTAAAACCTCCAGTCATTGATTTAGAGGCCAATAAAACCAGCAATAAACAAACACAAAAAAGCCAACAAACCGCTGATAAAGCCAAAAAAAGCTCTAATGTCAAAAGCAAAGTAGATCCAGCCTCCATTGATAAAAAAACCAGCTTTGGGTTTTTATCCCTCATTATCGGCATTGCAGGCGGAGCAATCCTAGGTGTTGCAACCAGTCTTTTGCTGGCAATTTTTGGCCTGTGGCCACAAAATACTGCTCCCAGCGCACCAATAAGTGAGCTTCCAAATCAAAATGCAGCGATTATCCAAGAGCTTCAAGAGCAGATCAATAAATATGAAAATTCAGCTTTAACAAACGAAAAGAGCATTTTAATTCTTTCAGATCAGCAAAATAATTTTGATAAAAATTTAGCTACAATAACAAATACTGCAAGTGATGATAACCAAAACCAAGCTAAAATACTTTTACAAATAAACCAGCGCATTACTGCTCTTGATGAACAAATAAAAGCACAAACCAACCAGTCTGACTCAACTGATTTGCAAAATATTAAAGAGAATATAATAAATATTGATGAGCGTATAAATGCACTTGCAGCAGGGGCAACAAATGAGCAATCGCAAGAATTTGCCCTCTCAATTGCCAAGATAAGAGAAAATAATGATAAGCTATTAAATTCTTTAACAACTGCCTTAAGCAATATTGATCTTCATAATACGCAAATTATTACACTTGAGAATAACCTTGATACTATCATTTCACAGATTGCTCAGCAAAACGAAATAAAACAAGCTCAACTAGCAACTAATCAAGCAGCTAAAGATAAGAAAACTCTTTCATCAAAAATCCCATTAGCACTCTCTACATTTGAAAGTGCAATATATAATGGCCAAGATTTCACTCCATCATTATCTGAATTAAAGATGATTTTACCAGACCTTCTTATTCCTGATGAAATTAACAAAATTGCTCTTAAACGTCTTGATGACCCAAAAAATATTATTTCTGAATTCAACGCAGTTATTCCTGCAATTTTAAGCGTAAAACCGCTCAATGAAGATAGTAACTGGCAACAAAAATTACTTAATAAGGGATCTTCCCTCCTTGCAATTAGGCCAACTGGGGAAGTTGAGGGTGAGGGCCCAGCTCAATTGATAGCTCGCATAGAAACTGCCCTTCAGGCTCGTGATTTTCGCAAAAGTAATGACTTAATAAACTCACTGCCAGAGCCAATGCAAAAAGCTACTGGAGCTGTGGGTAAAAAAATTGCAGATTTTGCCTTGGTGCAGAAATTTGTTCAAGGCATTCAACAAGACATACAAAATGAAGCACTTAAAACTAGTGATGAAAAAGGCTCTAATCAATGACACGGCTTATATTTTATATTGCGCTTTCTTTAGCTATCAGCGCGGGGGCAGCTTGGCTCATCTCTTTGCAAGGCACAATCACAATTGATTTCAACGGCTATCGCATGCAGCCAAGCCTTGGAGCTACGGCCTTGGCTTTGATAGTTTTAATAATTATTTCAATAATCATTTGGGCAATAATCAGACGTATAATTGAAGCCCCAAGAAAGATTGCCAAACTAAACAAACAACATAAAAAAAATATCGGCGTGCAAGCCCTAAGCGAAGGTTTTATTGCCCTTCAAGCAGGGGACGCAACAAAAGCACAAAAACTTGCAAAGGAAGCAAAAGCTCGCCTTCCCCAAAATTCAGCGGCCTTATTACTTGAAGCAAGTGCTGATTTAGCCCTTGGTGATTTAGGGAATGCTCGTGAACATTATAAGGCATTAATTTCAGATGAAAAAACTTCCCTTGCCGCCCTTGCTGGCCTCTATAAACAAGCAAAAGCGCAAGATAGAAATGATATAGCAATAACTTTTGCTAACAAGGCTTTTCAACTTGCCCCAGCAAGTAGTTGGGCTAGTTCTGCTGTTTTTGATGATTTAACCAAAAATTCGCATTTTGAAGAAGCCCTAAACATGCTTTCAACAAAAAACGCAATCAATGGCCTAAGCAAGCAGGAAATAAATCGTAAAAAAGCTGCTCTTCATACTGGCATTGCAACCCAAGACGAAATAAAAAACCCTGACAATGCTCTTTTTCATGCCCAAGCTGCCCTAAAATTACTTGCAAATTTTACACCCGCCGTACTAATTACCGCTCGCATTTTATCAAACCGTAGTTTAGTGAAAAAAAGCTCTTCTATTTTAAAAAGAGTATGGAATGCTAACAAACACCCCGATATTGCAACTCTATATATAAATGCTCAATCAGGGATTTCTGCAGTTGAAAAGCTAAAACGAGCAACTGATTTAATGGGGGAAATGCCCAAAGATCAAAATAGTGCAATTGTTCTAGCGCAAACTGCTATTGATGCTTTTGAATGGTCTGTTGCACGTAAAGTTTTAGCAAATTTTATCTCAAACTCCCCCTCAAAATCTATCTGTATTTTAATGGCGCAAATAGAAGAGGGGCAATCTGACAATCAAGGCAAGGCTCGCCAATGGCTTTCCGATGCCCTTAATGCTCCAAGCGATCCTACTTGGGTTGCAAATGGTATAACCTCGGATAACTGGCAAGCAATTTCACCAATTGATGGTGAGTTTGATGTTTTTGAGTGGAAAGTACCGCCCAGCAATATCACTTTGTTGGATAACAGAGCTTTACCAAAACAAACATCTCAAACGTCTGCTAATGATGAGGTTTTAACACTGACAAAAGAGTAAAAACTAGTAACTAATCACCAAGCGAAAAAACAACCAAAGATCCATCATCGATTATTTTTTTACCCTCAACCTTACCTAGTTTTGCATATTGACCAAAACTAGCAAAACCTACTTTTGGAGTTGAATTTATCAATCCTATCATTCTTGGCGAAGAAGCAGCAGCCATATGATAGCTATCCATTGTGTCATGGATGTTAGAGCTATCAATGACAATTACTTCAAGGCCAGCAAGGGGTGAAAAATCTGTAATATTACCTAAACGCTCTTTACCATCATGAAAAAAATTAGCAAAGTCACGCAAGACATTGTCTTTGTTAGATGAGTAAATAACAAATGGCTGGGGTAAATCTTTAATATCATTTATATACTCAACAAATAAATCAACCGCCATATCAGCCGAGAGCAAAGCAACACCTTCAATTTTATTTAAAATTCTTTTGTCGCCCTTAAAACTAATCTGACGCAATGTTTCAACTATAATAGAAGCACCCATTGAATGCCCAACTAAAGTAATTTTTTTAACTTTACTATTTGCCAAACCAGACAATAATTCCTCTAAACCATCACGGGCAAAAGCGGCACTGTCCATATCATGCAAATAAAGACCAAGTTCAATTGCTGATGGCCAAGCATAAAGCAATGTAGTAGCTTTTGTTTCAAAATCTGCATCTATTTTTGCAACTCTAAAAACTGTTTTTTCAAAATTTGAGTTAAATCCATGCACAAAAATAGTTACTTCATCAGTTTTTCGAGCAGTAAATGTTTCACTCACAACCGCTTTATTAAATTTTTCTGCATTAGCAATATTTTTGCTAGAAAGGATATTATAAGCTCTCTTTGGATTGGTGCTAATTTGAGGATAAGTAAAATATCCAGCCCTAACCATTTTTGGCACTGATATTTGATAAGCCCCATAGCTTAATGTTAACGAGCGAGAAGTACCAAAACTGCCATCATCTTCTCTTTTTCTGCTTGAAGCTACAAGAATATTATATATTTCAGGCGTAATGGATTGATCCTCAAATTTCGAGCCATTACCCATCAAATCAGCACAACCACTAATCAAGAGCATCATGCCTAGCGAAATAAAAGTAAAAGCAAAACGCCTCATAATAAAACCCACAAAAGTGTAATAATTACAACTGATCAACACTTATTACTACAAATGTGTGCATCTCACCATCATCTTCTTTTATTGATACATATTCTCCAAGCACAAATTTTTCTTGGCCAAAGCGAAAACCCGCTTCATCATCATCACTTTTAGCATCATCATAATCGATAATCCAACGCCCACCAGGCCCACGCAACAATTTGCCAATCGCATCTTCTTCATCTGGACGAAAACGTCGAACTCGGCACTTATCCTTATTTTTTGTCGCTAAATCACCATCTATAAAACCATCAGGCAATAAAGGTGCTAAAATATCATACCCATGCTCCGTATCACCAATCGGATGACCTATCTCACGGGCTAATTCCAACCTAATATGAACAAAAGACTTTGGTAAATCATGCATAATAATAATTCCTAAAACTAATCTATGATAATGGCAAATTTTGATTGAACTTAATGAGAAATCAAAACGGGAACTTGCGAATTACTCAAAATATCACGTGTTGCACCGCCCAACACCCATTCACGAAAACGAGAATGTCCATAACCACCCATAACCAACATTTTTGAATTAGTTTTTTCTACCTCATTTAACAATGCATCACCAATTTTTGACCATTTTTTAATATGCCTAATTTCTACATTAACTCCATGCCGGTCAAGATGTCTGGCAATATCAGCCCCTGGCATTTCTGTCATTTCTTTTGAGCCATCATCTTCAGCAATCATAGCAATAGTTACCTTGCCAGCAGCCCGCATTAAAGGCATAGCTTGCGATACTGCACGAGCCGTTTCTCGCCTATTACGCCATGCTAATAAGATATTATCAACCGCTCCAGCTGGCTCAATTGCAGGCGGTACAAATAAACAACCACGCCCTGAGTTAAACAACACAGCCTCTAGCAACTCAGGTGATGCAGAATGATGATTATAGGGACGAGTTGCAATCATTAAATCACAAGTTCTAACCTCAGCTGCAAGTGCCTGCCCCGCTTGAGCTAAGGTAAGGTCTAGCCTTCTAAGCTCACTATTTATATCTAATTTATCAAGTTGCTTTTTGAGCAATTTCTCAACTTTATCACCCTCTTCACTAGCTGCCTCATTCATAAGTGCAATAGCACCAGTTGAGGACATAACACCACCAGAAACATAAACATTATCAGGTACAATATTACAATAAATCCCTGTTAAAAAAGCCCGATGTTCACCAGCAATCAATTCAGCATATGCTAGACGAACTTTATCTTCTGAATTACCCTCCAGATGAACCAACAAATCTTTAATCATCATTTTGCTCCTTTTATGAAAGTTTTTCATATAAAAAATGAAATGCTTGAGCGTATTTAAGCATATTAATTACTTCATTTACCTTGATATGTATCAATTAGGAGATAATCAAAATACTCTCGCTAATCTACTAATAATGGGATATGATAAAGCTCAAATTATTTTTTGCCTATATTATCTGATAACTCAAGGAAAGCCTGTGGAAGAGCGTCTGGATATTCACAATTCAAATATTCCAAAATTATGCCGCTCCTGCGAAGTGCGACATAAGGGAATATGCGGCACACTAACTGCCACAGAATTACTTGAAATTTCAAAACACACCCGCCAAATCACCCATGAGGCTGGCGTTGAACTTATTTCTGATGGCGAACCAATTACCTCATATGCAACAATTATGCACGGAGTTGTTAAACTTTCAAAAATTCTTGAGGACGGCCGCCAGCAAGTAGTGGGCTTGCAGTTTTCACCAGATTTCATTGGACGACTTTTTTCACAAACAAATAATTATAGAGCAGAGGCGGCCTCTGATGTTCAAATATGCCAAATGCCAAAAAAAGCGATAGAAAATTTAATTAAAGCCAACCCAGAGCTTGAGCATAGCTTATTAGAGCAGACTTTAAAAGAATTAGACGAAGCGCGTGAGTGGATGGTAACCTTAGGGCGTAAATCAGCCTTAGAAAAAGTTGCCTGTTTCCTTTATTTAATTGCTACTCACTTTGACCCAGCTTATTTTAGTGAACAAGAAAAAAAGCAAGTCAATATTATATTTGATCTGCCTCTAACTCGTGCTGACATTGCTGACTTTTTAGGGCTTACTGTCGAAACAGTTTCTCGGCAATTTACCAAATTACGAACTGAAAAATTAATTGAAATCACTGCTAGAAGACATGTTCTAATTCCAAATTTAGATAAATTAAAACAAGCCTGCGGCTAAAATTCAAAATCAAAAACATTTGCAAATAACTCTGCTTCAAATGCAATATGTCGACGTAAAGCCTCAAAAAACCCACGTAACATATACCCTGTTGCCTCAGCCGCTAAATTTGGCATCCCCTTGCCATAAGAGGCCAACACCTCGGACAATTCCTCCGCAAAACACTTGTCACCCAAATGCTCAATTTTTAACCTCTTAATAGTAGTTTTTAAATCAACAGAACTTATTTTTGATTTTTCTAAAAGTGGAAAAATAACATCTTCTTCATATCGATGCGCCCCTTCAATTATTAAGGGCAGGGTTTTTGCAACATGTTTGCAAACCGCTGCATCAACTCGCTCTGGCAAGCTATCAGCTATTTCTTCCAAAACAATACAAAGTGAGAGTTGCTCATCACGCAGACTTAGATACATTTTCTTGTTATCAAGTGATTCTCTATTTCTTACTGGAGCAATCATTTTATCACCCATTTTAATGAACCCAGATCACAAGCCTGCCATTTTTTGTGTCGCAAAAGCCAAAAAAGACCAGTTTTCTTCTAAATCTCCATATTTTTTCTCTTCATGCTTTGATCTATGTCAATCTTGTGCAATAGATATATTGTTAACTATCACTATTGTGTGAAGTCTTGTTTGACCTGCGCAATATTTGATATTTTAGTAGCTTAGCGAAACTTCTTCAAATTTTGAGGATTTTTCGTTCAATAAATAATTAAACTAAGGCGTTGGGATAGTACGCCACGGGGGATACATGAAAAATTATAGCGGAACAATCGTTCTTGCGCTTGGCACTTTGCTTGCAGTATTTGCAGCAGCCTTCGCTCACGACGATCTTTTTCGAATTCACGCAATAATACTTGCCGTTCATCTTGGTCCAGCGACCATATATGTAGCGCGTAAAGTAGCAACTGGTGGATTTAAGGAAGAAGATAAATCAGGTTATATGGACGGGCCAATTCGTATTGGTGTCATTTTAACTGTTTTTTGGGGAGTCATTGGCTTCACTCAAGGTGTTTTAATCGCCACTGCATTAGCATGGCCTGAATTTAATCTTGAGCCATGGTTTAACTTTGGTCGCATGCGCCCACTGCATACTTCAGCGGTGATTTTTGCATTTGGCGGAACAGCACTTATGACTACTTCATTCTATGTAGTTCAGCGCACATGCCAAGCTCGTCTTTGGGGCGGCAATGGTCTTGCATGGTTTGTATTTTGGGGCTATCAAATATTTATCCTAATGGCAGCCACTGGCTATTTACTAGGCATTACTCAAAGCCGTGAATATGCTGAGCCAGAATGGTATGTCGATATTTGGCTAACAATTGTCTGGGTTGCTTATTTAGTGCTATTCCTTGGCACATTATTCAAACGTAAAGAGCCGCACATCTATGTGGCTAACTGGTTCTATCTAGCGTTTATTGTTACCATTGCTATGTTGCACGTGGTCAACAATTTGGCAGTTCCTGTTTCTTTCCTTGGCGTAAAAAGCTATTCACTATTCTCAGGCGTTCAAGACGCTATGACACAATGGTGGTATGGTCATAATGCAGTTGGCTTCTTCTTAACTGCTGGTTTCTTAGGTATGATGTATTATTTCATGCCAAAACAAGCTGAACGACCTGTATTCTCTTATCGTTTGTCAATCGTTCACTTTTGGTCATTAATCTTCCTATATATCTGGGCAGGCCCTCACCACCTTCACTATACTGCGCTTCCTGATTGGACGCAGACACTTGGTATGGCTTTCTCAATAATGCTTTGGATGCCTTCATGGGGTGGAATGATAAATGGCTTGATGACACTTTCTGGCGCATGGGATAAAATCCGAACTGACCCAATCATTCGTATGATGGTTATGGCGATTGCTTTTTATGGCATGTCTACATTTGAAGGTCCGGTTATGTCTATTAAAGCTGTGAACGCTCTTAGTCACTATACTGATTGGACTATTGGTCACGTTCACTCTGGCGCACTTGGCTGGGTTGGCATGATTACCTTTGGTGCTATTTACTACCTCACACCAAAACTTTGGGGTCGTAAGCAACTCTACTCCATGCGTATGGTCAACTGGCATTTCTGGTTTGCAACGCTTGGCATTGTTACTTATGCCGCCGTGTTGTGGGTTGCTGGGATTACACAGGGCCTAATGTGGAAAGAATATGATCCACAAGGTTTCCTTGTTTATTCATTCGCAGAATCTGTAGCAGCACTTAAGCCATATTATATCCTGCGCTTTATTGGAGGGTCATTATATCTTACTGGTGGTTTAGTGATGGCATGGAATGTCTATAAAACAATCAAAGGCGATGTTCGTGATGAAAAACCGATGGTTGCTGTAACATCTAACGCTCAACCAGCAGAATAGGAGGCGATATCATGTCTTTATTTAATAAACACAAAATAATTGAAAAAAGCCCCACCCTATTGTTGGTTGGCTCACTCTTGGTAGTATCTGTTGGTGGTCTTGTTGAAATTGCACCATTATTCTACTTCCAAAATACAATTGAGAAGGTGGAGGGCATGCGTCCCTACACCCCTCTCGAGTTGGCAGGTCGTAACATTTATATTCGTGAGGGGTGTTATTTGTGTCACTCACAAATGATTAGACCTTTCCGTGATGAAGTTGAGCGTTATGGTCAATATTCACTGGCAGCAGAATCTATGTATGACCATCCATTCCAATGGGGATCAAAGCGTACTGGGCCTGATTTAGCTCGTGTGGGTGGACGTTACTCAAATGATTGGCATGTTCAGCATTTAACCGATCCACGCTCATTAGTGCCTGAATCGATTATGCCTAAATATGGCTTCCTAACCAAAACTCCTCTTAAGTTTGAGGATATGGATAAGCATCTAAGAGCAAATCAATTGGTTGGTGTTCCATACACTTCCGAGCAATTGATAAATGCAAAAGCTGACGTGATTGCGCAAGCAACTACCGATGCTGATATAGATGGCCTTGAGGCTCGTTATACTTATGACGATAGATTTAGTGTTCCTATTGGAGATTTTGACGGTAATCCTGATAAAATCACCGAGATGGACGCATTAGTCGCATATCTTCAAATGCTTGGAACATTGGTAGATTTCTCTACTTATGTACCTGAAGCTAACTACCGCTAGGGGGGTTGAATATGACTTATGAAATCGTAAGCAATTTCGCTGGAACATGGGGTCTGATTTACTTGTTTGTTGTTTTTGTTGGGGTTATTGCTTTTGTAATGCGCCCTGGCGCAAGCACGGCAGCAAAAGAAGCAGCCAACATCCCATTTAAAGATGAGAGCTGAGAAAGGAATTTCAAATGAGTAAAAACAAACAAGAAATTGACGAAATTACTGGAACTAAGACCACAGGTCATGAATGGGACGGTATTAAAGAACTAGACACTCCAATGCCACGTTGGTGGTTGTGGATTTTTTACGCCTGTATAGTTTGGGCAGTTGGATATATGATTGCTATGCCTTCTTGGCCGCTAATTACAGGTTCAACAAAAGGTCTGCTTGGATATGCTTCAAGGGCTGATATTGTTAGCGATCTTCAAAAAGCTAAAGATGGTCAGGCTGTATTCATCGCAAAGATTGATGCAACCGAAGTTGGCGATATTGTTAAAGATGAAGAGTTAGCTCGTTTTGCACGTGCTGGTGGCTCATCTGCCTTTAAAGTCAATTGCGTTCAATGTCATGGTGCTGGTGCTTCTGGCTCATTAGGTTATCCAAATCTAAATGATGATGAATGGGTATGGGGTGGCTCAATTGATGCCATCTACACAACCATTGCTCATGGTGCTCGTGATGATATAGATGAAGACACACATATTAGTGAAATGTCTGCATTTGGTGCTGATGAATTGCTAGAGAAAGAAGAAATAACAGCCGTTGCTAATTATGTTGTTTCAATCTCTGGCGGTGAAACAACTTCTGCTCTTATTGCAAATGGTGCTGAAGTTTTCACCGATAATTGTGCAGCTTGTCATGGTGATAATGCCGAAGGTGTTGCCGAACTTGGTGGCCCTGCATTAAACAATGCTATCTGGCTAATGGTTGATGGTTCAATTGAAAGCATCACTGCTCAAATCGACAAACCAAAACATGGCGTTATGCCTGCTTGGAGCGGCATATTAAGCGATGCCACAGTTAAACAGCTAGCTGTTTATGTTCACTCATTAGGTGGCGGTGAATAGCTTTAGCTTAACAATATTTAAATTTTAATAGGTCGCCCAACTGGGCGGCCTTTTTTTTGACCATTTCATTTACATGTTTAAAATATCTAAAATAAAGTAATAATTTAATTTGACTCTAGGCTAATAGTGGCAGACACCATTATATAATTAGATTATAATATATCATGCTTTGAGGTTCTTAAGATGTCAAAAAAAGAAAGTTCCAATTCTTCTCATACGGTTGAGAAAATTGATGTAAAGCCAGTAAATAAAGATAGTAAAAACAAATCTCTTTATGTATCAAGAACAAAAATTTTCCCAAAAATGGCTAAAGGAAACTTTCGGAATTTTAAATGGGCAATGATGCTATTTACCCTTGGTATTTTTTACATCACCCCATGGCTTCGCTGGGATAGAGGCGAGTATGCCCCTGACCAATTTATCCTATTAAACATTGAACACCGTCGTTTTTATTTTGCATTTATTGAAATATGGCCACAAGAATTTTATTATGTGGCAGGTCTATTACTCATGGCAGGTGTAGGGCTATTTTTAGCAACTTCTGCTGTTGGGCGAGCATGGTGCGGTTACGCTTGCCCGCAAACTGTTTGGACAGATTTATTCATGTTTGTCGATCGTATGGTTGAAGGTGATCGCAATGCCCGCATAAAGTTAGACGATGCTCCATGGAGCGCATCAAAAATTTTCAAGAGAAGTCTTAAGCATATTATCTGGCTGTTAATTGCAATATATACTGGAATAAATTTTACCCTCTATTTTGCAAATGCACCTGATCAAATTGTCAACCTATTCACTTTTAATGCCCCCTCAGTTGCCTATGCAACAATTGCGGTTCTTACAGGTACAACCTATTTATTTGCAGGTATTATGCGTGAGCAATTATGTATCTATATGTGTCCATGGCCTCGCATTCAAGGGGCTATGCTTGACGAGCATTCCCTTACCGTGACCTATAATGATTGGCGAGGTGAGCCAAGAACAAAAAACGCCAAAAAGGAAAAAAAACTTGGGCATCAAACAGGCGATTGTATTGATTGCGATCTTTGTGTAGCCGTTTGCCCAACAGGAATTGATATTCGTGATGGCCAACAGCTTGAATGTATCACTTGCGGTCTTTGTATTGATGCATGCGACAATGTTATGGATAAGACGGGTAAAGAGCGTGGCCTTATTTCCTATACCACCTTCAACTATTATAACGAGAATATGGACATTGCCACTTCAGGAGCTTACTCTCACGCAGGAACTCCAACTCATCAGGCACTAGAGGCAATTGATGTATCAAAAGTTAGAGATAGTAAAACAGGTAAAATTAAATCTGCATTTAAACATACAAATTGGCGTTCAATATTCCGCCCTCGCACATTATTATATTTCTTAGTTTGGGGTACGATTGGTTTAGCAATGTTGCTTTCTCTCTCCACCAGAAGCCCGCTTGATTTAAATGTACTACGAGATCGTAACCCACGTTTTGTAATGCTTTCAGATGGTGCTATAAGAAATGGCTATGATGTAAAAATTCTTAACATGACACCACATCTTAGAACTGTGGAATTAGAAATTGAGGGTTTAGATAACGCTTCAATGTCACTAGGCGGATCAGGCAATGAAGCCACACCCACTCTTACTCTTGATCTTGAGCCAGATAGAGTATTGCCAGTAAGGCTTTATATTAGAGTTGACAAAGATAGCGTAAAAGCTGGTCGATCTGACTTCTTCTTAACCGTTAACAATATTGCAAATG
>JAMONZ010000093.1 GCA_027066315.1 Hyphomicrobiales bacterium | reverse complement strand
AAATGTGGTATTGTTGGCTTGCCGAACGTGGGTAAATCTACGCTTTTTAATGCGTTGACTAAGACGGCGGCGGCGCAGGCTGCTAATTTTCCTTTTTGTACTATTGAGCCTAATGTTGGTGAGGTTAGTGTGCCTGATGTACGGCTTGAGAAAATTGCTGCAATTGCTCAATCAAAAGAAATTCTTCCTACTCGGCTTAATTTTGTTGATATTGCTGGGCTGGTTAAAGGTGCTTCAAAGGGTGAGGGATTGGGCAATCAGTTTTTGGCAAATATTCGTGAAACTGACGCAATTGCCTATGTGCTTCGTTGTTTTGAAGATGCTGATATTGTGCATGTGAGTGGTATGATTGACCCGATAATTGATGCGCAGATTGTTGAAACTGAACTTATGATTGCTGACCTTGAGAGCTTGCAAAAACGCATTGTGGGCTTAGAGAAAAAACTTCGTGGGAATGATAAGGAAGCCCAACTTACGCTTGATTTGGTTCACCGCGCAATAAAAGTGCTTGAGGACGACAAGCCTGCTAGATATGTTAAACGCAGTGAAGAAGAAGAAAAGGCATTTAAAGAATTACAACTTCTTACCTCAAAACCCGTGCTTTATGTTTGTAATGTTGATGAAGATAGTGCCGCCAACGGCAATGAAATGACAAAACAGGTAGAAGAATATGCCGCCGAGCAGGGTGCGGCATCGGTAGTTATTTCTGCTGAAATTGAAAGTCAGCTAGCCCAACTTGAAGATGATGAGCAAAAAGAATATCTTGCTGAACTTGGCTTAAAAGAACCTGGACTTAACCGCCTTATTGCTCAAGGGTACGACCTGTTGGGTCTGCTTACATATTTCACCGCTGGCCCAAAAGAAACTCGTGCATGGACAATTTCAAAAGGGACAAAAGCCCCACAAGCAGCAGGCGTTATTCATACAGATTTTGAACGTGGTTTTATACGAGCGCAAACAATTGCCTATGAGGATTATGTAGAACTTGGTGGCGAGCAGGGTGCAAAAGAAGCAGGCAAAGCCCGTGATGAGGGCAAAGAATATGTCGTCAAAGATGGTGACGTGATGCTTTTTAAATTTAATACATAAATATTTTTTACTTGACGTAAACGTCAAGCTGTAGTTTTCTACTTTTCAACGCTTATACACTGTCATTCTGTTTGGTTTTTGCCATTCTGAATCTTAAAGGATCAAGATGCTTCACGTCGTTCAGCATGACAGCGGAGAGTTCAAGATTCTTTACTTTACCTAGAATTACAGCGGTATAAAGAGTTAACTAAGGAAACAAAATGACCACCAACCCAATTACTAAAGACTATTCTCATTTTGAAGATTTGCATGTTGGGCAGGTTATTGATTTGGGTAAGACTAAGCTCAGCAAAAAGATGATTATTGACTTTGCTTCAGAGTTTGACCCCTTCCCTTTTCATCTTGACGAAGAAGCAGCGAACGCTTCTTTATTGGGTGGACTTTGTGCTTCTGGTTGGCACACTGGGGCTTTGAGTCTTAAGATGTTAATTGAAAATTTTCCTAGCAAACTGGCCTCTGCTGGAGGGGTTGGCTTTACTAATCTTAAGTGGAAAAAACCCGTAATGGTCAATGATACAATTGGCGGCACGGTAACGATAAGTGAATTGCGGCGCACTAGTTCTAATTTGCATTGGGGAATTATTACGCTTGAGTTTGATGTTTGCAACCAAAATGGTGAACAGGTCATGGCCATGACATTAAAAAATCTTGTTGATGTGCGTAACCCATCTGCACCTTTGAAGGAGCAGCAAATATGACCCGTTGGTATGAAGATATAGAAATCAACTCAACTTTAGAACTTGGGTCGCATCAATTTGAGCTTAAAGAAATAATTGAGTTCAACAAACAATATGACAACCAATATTTCCACACTGACCCCGAGCTAGCAAAACATTCACACTTTAAGGGGATAATTGCTTCTGGCTGGCATACCGCATGTGTTGGACAAAGGAAAATGGTTGATGCATTATTTGCAGAGGAGGAACGACTGCTTAGTCAAGGAAAGCAGCCCGGAGTTTCTGGCCCTTCTCCTGGTATCAATAAAATGACCTTTAAAACACCTGTTCGGCCAAAGGATACTGTTAGCTATCAGCTTACTATCACCTCTAAACGCATCGCAAATTCTCTACCTGGATGGGGTTTATTGTTTTTGCAATTAGATGCCATAAATCAAAGAGATGAAATAGTTTATCAAGCTGATATTGTTGGCATATCAAAACGGCGAGACTTTAAGCCAACATTAAAGCAACGTTTTGGTATATGGGCGATGAAAATTCCATTGGTGAAAAGATTGATGAAGCGTTAGATATTTGACAAAGACAAGAGATACTGGTTAACCTACAAGTTCACATAACACGAGGTCTTGAGTAAAATGATCAAATAAATTTTTCTTCATCTTGGCAATTGATATCGCCCAATTAAATTTGGGTGCAAGTTTTGCAATAGATCTAAGGGAAATATAATTTGATATTTTAGTTAGACATATTTCACAAAATAATAATTGCTCATTTTAAAACATCAAATGTTGCCTGACAATATTTGATCCCTCTTATTTTTACTTTAAATTAAAGTGAAATAATACGATATAAAAAGGAATATACTTTATGCCAAAACAGCTATTTCAACGTCCTGCACCGATTAAAAAATCAAAAATGGGCAAGCATAATTCTGGCCCTTTTGGGCAGGCAATTCCAACTTTAAAGAATAATAAAGTTGCTAAGCCAGATATAAAAGAAACGAAAACGAAAGATAGCTAAAACAAAATCCTGCCATCTTAATTTATTAATGATGGCAGGAAATATTTTACATGCGTTGCCATTTTTGAGTTTTGCATAAAAATGGAACAGGGCATGCTTTGATCTCTAAGGTGTCATTGGCTATAATAGCGGTGCTAGAAAACTCATTATCACCTGCTGGATTATAGACTATACCCTTATATGCATCTTCACTTACTTCAAATTTTGCGAGCATTTTTCCTGAAAATTTGCCTGTCTCTAACTCAATGCAGAATGAATTTTCGCACTCAGTTATATTTGCAACATCTCCATCTTCAGTTTTCCACTGACCTAATATTTCATTAGCATTTGCAAAGTTTGCAAATATTGAAAAGCAAATTGTAAGCACAATCGTCTTCGTGATTTTAAGTGATTTACTAATATTCATTATAATTCCTAAAGTGATTATTAAACATTCTTATATTGGAATATGTGCCGTTGAATTATGTTTAAATAATGTAATTTAAAATATAATTTTTAAAACAATTTTTTGAAAAACTAATGTCCTTCAAAACTCATAAGACTATCTACCTGCATATCTAATTCTCGCAACCTGTCTGCCCCACCAATATCAGGTAAATCAACAACAAATGCTGCATAATCAAGCGTTGCCCCAGTACGTCGCAACAATGATACTGCCGCAATAGCAGTGCCGCCCGTTGCAATTAAATCATCAACCAATAAAACTTTATCTGCACCGCTTACAACATCAGCATGGATTTCAATTGTATCAACACCATACTCAAGCGCATAATTTTGGCCAATTGTTTCCCCTGGTAATTTACCAGATTTACGAACAGGAATAAAACCAACCCCCAAAGAAATTGCAACCGCCGCACCAAAAATAAATCCACGAGCCTCAATTCCAGCAACATGAGTTATACCAAGCCCTCTATGCTTAGAAGCTATGCGCTCGATACTTTCTCGAAAGCCCTCAGGGTTTTCAATGAGGGTAGAAATATCTCTAAACAAAATTCCTTTTTTAGGATAATCAGGAATTGTGCGAACTAATGATTTAAGGTCAATACTCATTTTTAGCCTCCAAAAGTGACATAAAAAAAGGCTCTAAAAAAGAGCCTTTTATAATTTTAATCTGCAAATAAAACAGGTCTTAGTGTTTTACACAAGTTAGTGTTTAACTCCTGCCCATATTTTGCGCTTAACTAAATACATTAGCAAGGCCAATATTGATAAGAAAATCAACACTTTTAAACCAATTGTTTTGCGTTGCACAAGGTGTGGATCAGCCATCCAATACATAAAGGCTGAAACATCTTTTGCATATTGCTCAACAGTTAAAGGAATTGTGGTGTCTTCATATTCCACCAATTCTTCCATTAATGGTGACATCATAGAAAGCCCACCACCAAAAAATGCATTATATGATTGACCATCACCAATTTCCACACCATGTGGCGGCTCATCTTCATAGCTAACTAATAGATTATAAATATAATCTGCGCCGCCTTCTTGATAGGCTGTTGCCATGTCATAAAAATTCATTGGGAATTTTTTAGGTAGATTGCGAGCCTTTGCTAAAACTGAAAAGTCAGGAGGAAATGCTCCATTATTGGCTTCACGTGCCTCTAGCTCAGTCTCAAAAGGTGAAGGCCAGCGATCTGCTGGAGTTGCTGTGCGCTCCCCCTCTTCAAGCTCTGCATCAAGGATAGTATATTCAGCCGCAAGAGCTTTTACTTGATCTTTAGAAAACTCAGGGCCACCTGCCTCAGCAAAGTTGCGAAATGATATTAGCTTTGCACCATGACAACTTGAGCAAACTTCATAAAACACCTGAAAACCACGTTGTAACTGGTTTGTATCATATGTTCCAAAAACACCACCAAAGCTCCATTTTTGTAACTCGGCATGTTTACCTCCGCCACCTGCCGAGAGGGCAGGAGCGGCTGAAATAGCCATTGTTATAACTGCAAAAACAGCAAAAATGTTTTTCTTGATATTCATTTTCTTTTCTCCTTTTGCGAGTTATTTATTCTTATCCAAAACAGCTTGTGAAATACTGCTTGGTAAGGGTTTTGGAGTTTCAATGCGTGCTAAAATCGGCAAAATAACTAGGAAATATCCGAAATAATAAGCCGTGGCTACTTTTGAGAGAATTACATAAATACCCTCAGCACCTTGACCACCTAGATACATCAAAAGCAAGAAGTTCAAAACAAACAACCAATAAAATGGTTTAAACATTGGTCTAAATGAACCTGAGCGAACTTTTGAACCATCAAGCCATGGAAGAACCATTAAAATGATGATTGATCCAAACATAATAATCACACCGCCAAGTTTAGCTGAAATGAAGAAAACATCAAAATCAATTGCTCTAAGCATTGCATAGAATGGCAATAAATACCATTCAGGAACAATGTGAGCAGGTGTCACAAACGGGTTTGCTTCTATGTAATTATCTGCGTGACCAAGAATATCTGGAGCAAAAAATACAAACCAAGCAAATGGAATGAAAAACACCACCACCACAAATAAATCTTTCATAGTGAAATATGGGTGGAACGGAAGCGTATCTGCACTTGATTTAACTTCAACACCTGTTGGGTTGCCATTTCCTGGAACATGCAAAGCCCAAATGTGCAAAGCAACAACCGCCGCAATTACAAATGGAAGCAAATAGTGAAGCGAGAAAAAGCGGTTTAGGGTTGGGTTATCAACGGCAAAACCACCACGAAGAAATTCTAATATCGGAGTGCCAATTATTGGAATAGCCGAGAAAAGATTTGTAATAACTGTTGCGCCCCAAAAGCTCATTTGACCCCAAGGAAGAACATAACCCATGAAAGCAGTTGCCATCATAAGCAAGAATATTACAACACCTAAAATCCATAGGATTTCACGAGGTGCTTTGTATGAGCCATAATAAAGACCACGAAACATGTGCACATAAACAGCAAAAAAGAACATTGAAGCCCCAACTGCGTGTGTACCTTGAATGATGCGACCATAATTTACGTCACGGCGAATATGCTCCACCGAATCAAATGCCATTGCAATATTTGGTGTATAATGCATTGCTAAAATAATACCTGTGACTATTTGCACGATCAACATGATTGCTAGAACAGCACCAAATGTCCACCAATAATTGATATTTCTTGGAGATGGAAAGTCCATCAGATGTTCTTTTGAGAATCTAAGAAGTGGCAGACGTTCGTCAAACCATTTCTCTACTTTATTCGTCGGGTTATAATTGCTATTTCCAGCCATTGGACAAGTTCCTCCTAGCCGATTTTGATGAGCGTATCGCTCAAGAATTCAAATGGTGGCAGCACAAGATTTTTAGGTGCTGGCCCTTTGCGAATGCGACCTGCGCTATCATAGTGAGAACCATGACATGGGCAGAACCAGCCGTTAAAATCGCCTTTTTCTTCACCAGGCTTCTGCCCCAAAGGAACACAACCAAGGTGAGTACAAAGGCCAACCATAACTAGCCATTGCTCATGACCGGCAATAACACGTTCTGAATCTGGAGCTGGGTCTTTTAGGTCATCAAGAGAAACGGCTTTTGCCTCTTCAATTTCTGATGGTGTGCGGTGGCGGACAAAAACTGGCTGCCCGCGCCACTTAAATGTAACTGACTGACCCTCTTCAATAGCAGATAAATCTGCTTCAATCGATGCTAGAGCTTTCACTGAAGCATCAGGGTTCATTTGATCAATTAATGGCCAAACGGCTGCGGCACCACCGACTGCAGCAAATGCACCGGTTGTTACGAACAGGAAATCCCGTCTGGTTGATTCTTCTTTAGTATTTGTAGCCAAGGTAGTTATCCTCGTTGCTCATTGTTTTTCATTAAATCTGGTGCAAAAAAACTTACACCAAATCCTGCACACCTATTATATGCACAATATTAGTTCTTCTTGCACCATAAAGCGTGCTTGGCAAGAGTTGATTTATAAGTCATCAATAAAAATGTATTTTTACTTAGTAAAACAAATGAAATGGGGATTTTAATTATGAGCATATCTTTAGTGTTGTTTCAGCCCGATATTCCGCAAAATACGGGAACTATAATAAGATTAGCAGCATGTTTAGATGTTGAACTTCATATTATTCACCCAACTGGCTTTCCCTTTTCACAAAAACACCTCAAACGTTATGGCATGGATTATATCGATTTTTCAGTTATCAAAGAACATATTAGTTTTGAGGCTTTTGAAAAATGGCGAAAAGAAAAGCAAAAACGCTTGGTGCTACTTTCAACCAAGGCTAGTGTTTCAATCTATCATAACAAATTTAGCCATGATGACATTTTAATGATGGGGCGTGAAAGCGCAGGCGTGCCAATAGATGTTGCGAATTGTTCTGATATAAAATTACGCATTCCAATGAATAAAGAAATGCGATCGCTTAATATTGCAGTTTCTGCTGCCATGGTGCTTGGCGAGGCTAAGCGGCAATTGGGAGAGTTTGATGATTTGGTTTGAAATTATTTAACTTTTACCTTTTTTAGTAATTGTTTTCTTGAGAGTTTAAAATCACTTTTTATCCATTGGGTTTTCAGCTCTACTAGGGTTTTACCCATTCCCTCACCAGAGATAATACCTATGTTTAATAAGTCTTTACCGCTTATTGGGAATGACGGCACTTTAATCGCACCTAGTAGTTTTTGGAGTTGCTTAGTTTTATCTTTGTCATAATTAAATAATGCACTTGCAACATTTATGCTTGAATTTTTAAGTGATGGTTTTTCTAGTGATAACTGATATGCAACTTCTCTTATTTCACTATTAGCAAGCATTTTTGCAAAATTTAATATTTTTTGTGATATTTTAATTTGGGCGTTAGAGAGCCGCCAAGTTTCTTGTAATTCTTTTGGCTTTATCTGTTCAAAAAGAATTGCCAACCGCTCACTTCTATTTGGATTTTTTACAATATTTTCATAAGTGTTGAAATGCTCAAGAATTTTTGAATTTTGTGATATAATCTTGGCAGTCATTAATGCGGCGATAGTTTTAGAAATTTTTGGCAAAGCGAGCATTTTCATCATTTCCACCCCAATGCGCTCGGCAGAAATATTCCCCAAATCATTGGCTGCATTTTTACAAGCCTCTAGCCCATTTTCGTCAAAAATTTGCTTTCCATGCGATGCTGAAAACCTAAAAAACCTATAAACACGTAACTTATCCTCCTCAATACGCTTATCTGCCTTCCCAATGAACCTTACGTGTGCTTTTTGGCAGTCATCTATCCCCCGCTCTAACGGGTCAAACAACCTGCCATCAAAACCAACATAAAGTGCGTTTATGGTAAAATCTCGCCGCTTTGCATCTATGAGCCAATCTGTGCCAAACTGAACAATTGCGTGCCTACCATCCGTTTTTATATCTTGGCGCAAGCTGGTAATTTCAAACATTTTTTTATCAATGGCAATCGTCACCGTGCCATGTTCTATTCCTGTTGGATAGGATTTATAACCCGCCTTTTTTGCTCGCTCAACAACCTCATCTGGTAAAAGCTCAGTGGCAAAATCAACATCATTAGTTTCACCAAGTCGCCCCATAACACTATCTCGCACAATCCCCCCAACCGCTCTAGTGCGATAATTTTCACCATCAAGCAGGTTGAAAATTTTTTGCACTGATGCATCTTGTAACCATGGTGCATTTTTTATGGTTTCTTTATTCATGTAAAAGACCTGTTTGTGAAATTCCCACCAGTGCAATTTCCTTTAAAGCTCTTGTTAGATTGGCAGTAATTCCCCAAATCACTCTGCCTTTATAGTCAATTTTATAAGTGGGTTGATGTTTATTGCCATGCCAGACTGTGATTGATTGATAAATATCGTCCCTCAATAAAAAAGACAAAGGCACTTCAAAAACCTCGTCTACTTCATCTGGATTAGCAATGAAGGGAGAGCTTGGCTTAACAACAGCAACAACGGGAGTGATGATATAATTCGTGCCTGTGAACATCGAGGGTAAATAGCCTAAAATATTTATCTCAGAAGGCCTCATCGCCACTTCTTCATTTGCCTCACGCATAGCAGCAAATGCAGCATCTTTGTCACTTTTATCAATTTTACCACCTGGAAAAGCAATTTGGCCTGAGTGCGATCGAAGCTGGCTTGAACGCTTAGTATAAAGAATTTTAAATTCTTCATTATAACGAACAAGCGCAATTAAGACTGCCGCAGGAATAGGTGGTTTATTATTTGGAGTTTTTGGATATAAATCTGGTTTTAAATCTGAAAAAGCAGTGATTTCTTGTGGCTTGCTTAACAAGCGTTTTTGCATTGTCTTTAGGATTTTATCCATGCTCTAATTGATCCATTTAGGCTATTTGCTAATGACTTATCTGCACAATGAAGCAAAATTCGGTTTTGGTCGAGGGGAGCAGGAAAACTAATGTTATTTAATTTTGCTTTTTGAAAACCAAGTCTGCCATAATAAGAATATTCACCCACAAGAAGAACAAATTTCACTTGCTCGTTTTTCATTGCATTTTTGCACACTTGTTTTACCAAATTACCACCAATTCCAAGCCCACGAGATTTAAATTCGGTTGCAAGAGGGCCTAGCAAATAACCATTTTTGCCATCAATTGAAATTGGGGTCATGCTTATGCTAGCAACTTTTTTACCATTAAGTTTTGCAATAAGACTTAGGTTTTTATCAATTGGAAAATTCTCACGAACTCTAAAGGCCGCACGGGCAAACCTGCCCGGGCCAAACACTCTCTCATGTAAACCATGCACCCATGAGAGGTCTTCTTTTTTAGTAGAGTGAATGGTGATAATGGCCTTTGATGCGCCATCAAGCGGGGTGGAAATATTTGACATTTTAGAGATCCAAAAAAAACAGGGTAATTGAGCAAGCGAAAAAGATGAAATTATCGGCTTCGTCGAATATTTTGCTTTTCCCTATTCATGTCCATTTTCCTAAATAATTAATTGCTGGGGGTAAATAACACTCAATAATTCCTTAAGTCTAGAAAAATATAATTCTTACCATTTTTGGCTGATTTCTTGAGCTTTGAAAATTTCCTCAATTCGCCTTTTTGCACCATTAGCAATATCGTTTGGTAAATCATCTATATCAAACCAAGCCATATCAGAAATTTCATGCGAGGATTTAAAAATGCGGGTAGATTTGAAATTTTTTGAAATATAAAAAGCTAAATGATCACGATTGGTTGCTTCAACATTGTGGAAAATGCCATGCAAAACTACCTCCCCTTCTACTTCATAGCCAGTTTCTTCAAACATTTCTCGCCTAAAGGCAGCTTCAAAACTCTCCCCCGGATCAACCCCGCCACCAGGGAATTGCCAAACGGGTAATAATGTATGGCGAATTAGTAGCACTTTATTGCCGTCAATCAATGCACCTCTTGCGCCAAGTGTTTGGCGTTGAGTAACCCCTTTAAAAAAAAGGAATACTTTAGAGAGTGCTTTTTGCCAAAATTTTATTTTCATATATTTTCTGCCTCTTTTATTTTGCTGTTTGTAACTCAAGAAAAAAAAATGTCAAAATATGATTTTTGCCTTTTTTTTGCCACCTGCTTTGTGCCATTACATAAACATGGTTTTAATTGCTCACATTTCTGATATTCATCTAAGCCCGTTGCCACCTGTAAAATGGCATGAGTTACTCTCCAAACGCATTACTGGCTTTTTAAACTGGAAGCTAAAACGTGCAAAACATATGCAATCTGACACATTGGATAACTTGGTTAGGCATTTAAAAACTAAAAAACCAGATTTTTGTGCAATCACGGGTGATATAGTCAATCTTTCGCTTGAAAAAGAATTTGAGCAAGCAGCTATTTGGATGAAGGATTTTTCCTCAGTTGAAAAAGCCTGCATAATCCCTGGGAATCACGACGCTTATTTAAATGGCTCGCTTGAAAAATTTCAACACTCTTTTGGCGATTATGCTAAAGGCGATACAATTGACAATCAGCCATTTCCTTTCACAAGAAAAATAAATGATGTTGCTATTATTTCTTGCTCTTCCGCCATTCCAACAATGCCTTTCATGGCTTATGGCAAGTTTGAAGAGGAGCAAGCAAAGCGGCTAGCTCAAACTTTAGAGGCATTAGGCAGAGCAAATTATTTCCGCATTGTACTAATTCACCACCCAGTGATTGGCAAAGCGGCAGATGGCTTTCGCAAGGGTTTGCACGGTGCTGATCTTTTTCAAAAAACTATCAAAGAGAATGGCGCAGAATTGATTTTACACGGACATACGCATAAATCATCGATTAATGCTATTACTGGGGTAAAAAATGGCGGGCATGATGGCGAAACTCCCGTGATTGGGGTTGCTTCTGCTTCGGCAAGTGCCGAGCATGGCGATGACCCTGCTCGCTATAATTTATTTAATATAAAGCGCATCGGGACTAAATGGTCATGCGAAATGAAAGAATTTGGCTATCAAAGAATTGGCGATGAAATTATACAACGATTGAAAGTTCGCATTTACTGATACTATCAAATTGTGGCATGTAATATATATGAGTTCAAAACGATTCACTATTGGCAAAGCAAAAATTCACCTCAACCCATTAAGGGTAGAGTTTCCTTATTCATTTATTGGATTTAAAGAAAAGTTAGATTTTATTGAAATTCTTGAATTTGCTGATGGTTATGAGAATGAAATTTTACAAACACCAGAATTTTTACATCTCTTAGATATTTGCGCCTGTGTTTTGGGGGTTAGTTATTATAAGTTACTTGCTCCATTTGAAATTGAAGCCAAAGAAATCACTCTTACAAAAAGTGAGAGTGAGTTTATTCTTGATGTTTATGAAAATGGTTTGGGTGAGTTTTTTGCTCGCAATAAATTAAAAAGATATGGCAAGATAAAATTTTCAAGTGAGAAATATATTGAACAAAAAAAGCCAAATATTTCTTTACGAGACAGAATATTATTGCCAATTGGCGGTGGAAAAGATTCACTTGTTTCAGTTCAGTTATTAGAGAAAGCAAATTTGGAATTTACCCCATTTGCTGTAAATCCTAAAGGACCAATAATTTCTTCAATTAAAAGAATTGGCAAAAGTCCTATTTATGTGAAGCGCATTCTTGATAAAAAGATGATAGAGCTTGGTCGCATGGAAGGTTTTTATAATGGCCATGTTCCCTCTACCGCTATTAACTCGATGATTGCTGCACTTTGTGCTTTATTATTTGATTTTGATAATATTGCGCTATCAAATGAGCGATCTGCTAGTGAGGGCAATGTTGAGTTTGATGGCCGCCTAGCAAACCACCAATATTCTAAATCACTTGAGTTTGAAAAATTAATTGCTGATGTTCTAAAGAATGCAACTGGGGGGGAGTTGAAATATTACTCACTTTTGCGGCCATTTTCTGAGGTTAAAATTGCCAATATTTTTGAAAAAGAAAACCGATTTGATGATGCATTTTCTAGTTGCAATGCTAATTTTAAATTAACAGGCCATGATGGAAATCTATGGTGCTGCAACTGCCCGAAATGTCATTTTGTATTTTTGATTTTAGCAATGGATATGGATAAAGATCGCTTAATAAAAATCTTTGGCAAAAATCTATTAGATGATGAAAAAAATGAAACAGCCTATAAAGAATTAACGGGTCTTGTGGGTCATAAACCTTGGGAATGTGTTGGCGAAATTCTTGAAGCTGCTGCTTGTCTTTTTGCTCTTTGTGGTAAAAAAGACTGGCAAGATGATTTGCTCATTGCCAAACTTAAAAATAATTTGGTAAACTATTATGGCGAAGAAAAATTAAAAAATGCACTAGATGATTTATTAGAAGATAGTTTTGATCATCTCATTCCAAAAAATATATATGAAAAGGTGATGTTTAATGCCCTCTGATTTAATGAGCTTTGAAAAGGGAGTTTTGCTTTATGGAGCAGGAAAAGAAGCGCACTCAACCCGTGCTTTTTTTAAGAGGCAATTTCCTGACCTTAAAGTATATGTCACAGCTGATAGCGGCAATATTGACATTGATGATGCAGAAATTATCAAGCCTTCTGACTTACCAAAAGCAATTGAAAACAAACTCTTTGGCACAATTATAAAAAGCCCTGGGGTTTCTCGTTATCGGCCAATATTTTTAATGGCGCGAGAGGCAGGCATAAATGTTAGCTCAAATCTAAATCTATGGGCAGCAAATTTTCGCAATGATTGCACAGTTATAGCAATTTCTGGCACAAAGGGAAAATCAACCAGCGCAACATTGTTATATTTGATGTTACAAGCTGCTGGGCTTGACGTTGGATTGGCAGGGAATGTTGGTGTTGCACCACTTGAAATTGCCAATAAACATAAAATAGTAATTTTTGAGCTTTCATCATACCAAACTGCAGATATGGCTTTTGCGCCCGATTTTGCTGCCATTACCAACCTTTCACCCGAGCATACAGATTGGCATCGTGACCTTAATCATTATTATGCTGATAAGTTGAACTTAATCGATAGAGATAGTGATTTTCCAATAGCTTTGGGAGAAAATGCTCGCAAAAATGAATTGGTTTTAAAAGCTGTTCGAGATATGGGACGTATTTTGCCTGCACTTGATAAGAGGTTGGCAGAAAGTCTTGAGATAACGGCAGAAAAATCTCGTCTAAAAGGAAAACATAACCTTGATAATGCAATTTTAGCTGCAAAATTAGCTGTTGGCATTGGAGCTGAGCAAGATGCAATTCTCAAAGGAATAGAGGATTTTGCACCACTTCCGCACCGCCTTGAAGAACATCAGATTGGTGGTTTATTATTTATTGATGATAGTATTTCAACAACTCCAGAGGCAACGATGGCGGCCATTGATTCTTATCAAGACAAACGTATTGCTCTAATTGCTGGAGGGCATGAACGCCAACAAGACTATACCAACCTAGCTGAAAAACTTAAAGATTCCAGTGTTGAAATTCTAATTTGCTTGCCTGTTACTGGCGACAGATTGGCCAGTGCCACTTATTCATCTGCTCCACAAATTGAAGTATTAGAAGCTGAAAATTTAGAAACAGCAATGAGTGCTCTTTCTTCTCGCCGACTACGATTTGATACGATTATTTTATCACCAGGTGCGCCAAGTTATAACCAATTTAGAAATTTTCAAGAGAGGGGAGATAGATTTATAGCCCTCGCAAAAGAGTTGTTTGAGCAAGAATAATGTCAAAATTAGAGCTTAAAATTATTCCCCCTTTAGTGACCGCAATTTTTGCCTTGCTCATGTGGAGTGTAACCAAAATTACCCCTGAATATGCTATTTTTGGCCAGTATAAAACCACCCTAGCTATTATTATTTTAAGTCTTGGAATTTTTATAATGCTAGTAGCTGCGGCATTTATTTTAAAAGCAAAAACTACCATCAACCCTATGCGTCCCGACAAGTCATCATCACTTGTCACCTCTGGGCTTTATAAGTTTTCTCGCAACCCAATTTACCTAGCTGATTTTATAATTTTAATCGCTTTTGGAGTTTACCTTTCCAACATTTTTTCTTTTATCATAATGATTGGGTTTATTTTTTATATGAATAAGTTTCAAGTCAAACCTGAGGAACGATTTTTAGAGGAAAAATTTGGCACTGATTATTTGACTTTTAAGGCACAGGTTCGGCGATGGATATAGATGATTTTGAGAAAACTTACTTTTTAACTTCTTCCAACTCAATTAACACACCATCAAAATCCTTGGGGTGAAGGAAAATAACTGGCAACCCATGTGCGCCTATTTTTGGGCTTCCATCTCCCAAAACTCTTGCGCCTTTTGCTTTTAGGATAGCAATAGAATTGGTAATATTCTCAACTTCAAAACATATATGATGCGTGCCGCCATTTGGGTTTTTTTGTAAGAATTTTTCAATTGGCGAGTTTTCACCCAAAGGGTAAAGTAACTCAATTTTTGAGTTTTCTAACTCAACAAAAACAACTCTTACACCATGTTCGGGTAAATCTTGTGGAGAGGAAACCTTTGCTCCCAACAGGTCTTGATATTTCGCAATTGCTTGCTCTAGGTTAGGCACTGCAATCGCTAGATGGTTTAACTTTCCTATCATTTATTGCTTAACCTTCCCTCAATCCTATTTAACACCGAAAAAGCAGCCTCTAGCACATTTGTTCCAGGCCCAAAAATTTCACTCACCCCTTTGTCAAATAAGAATTGATAATCATCGGCAGGGATAACTCCACCAACAATTACCTGAACATTATCAAGATTATATTTTTTTAAACAATCAATCAACTCAGGCACTAAAACCTTATGCCCTGCGGTGAGGGAAGAAACGCCAACAGCATCGACCTCCATTTCTTTTACATGATTTGCAACCTCTTTTGCAGTTTCAAATAATGCTCCAAAATGCACTAAAAAGCCCATATCGGCAAAAGCTGTGGCGATTATTTTTGCGCCTCTATCATGCCCGTCCTGCCCCATTTTTGCGATGAAGATTGAAGGCTTTTTTCCTCGCTTTTTTTCAAAATCAACTATGCGTTTTTCTAGTTCAATATATTGTGGATCATCTTTATATTGCTCATCATACACGCCTGAAATAACTTCAGGTTTTGCGCTAAAACGAGAAAATACATCTTCCATTGCTAGAGAAATTTCGCCTAAAGTCGCCCGTGATTTTGCCGCCAAGATTGCCGCTTCTAACAGATTACCCTCATTCATTGCTGCACATTCTTTTAGTGCCGTTAATGCTTCATCTACTTGTGCTTGGTTGCGAGATTTTTTGAGTTTTTTAATTTTAGCAATTTGTTCTTTTCGCACTTTTTCATTGTCGATTTTGCGGGTTATCAGCTCTTCTTCTTGAGGTAAAACAAAGCGGTTTACCCCAACAATTACGTCCTCGCCTTTATCAACTCTCGTTTGACGCAATGCTGCTGCTTCTTCTATTTGACGTTTTGGTAAGCCTTCAATAACCGCCTTGGTCATACCGCCATTTTGTTCAACCTGCTCAATAATTTCCCCCGCTTGGGCAATTAGCTGCTCGGTTAAATTCTCGATATAATAAGAGCCAGCAAGCGGATCAACAACATCGGCAACGCCTGTTTCATGTTGCATAATTAATTGCGTATTTCGAGCAATACGAGATGAAAAATCGGTTGGTAAAGCAATTGCTTCATCAAAGCTATTTGTATGCAGACTTTGCGTTCCGCCAAGCACTGCCGACATTGCCTCAAATGCAGTTCTAACGATGTTATTATATGGGTCTTGCTCAGTTAATGACACACCAGAAGTTTGGCAATGGGTGCGAAGCATTTTTGATTTAGGATTTTTTGCGCCCAAATCATCCATAATATTTGCCCATAAAAATCTAGCGGCCCGTAGCTTAGCAATTTCAACGAAAAAATTCATTCCTATCCCAAAGAAGAAACTCAAGCGAGGAGCAAAATCATCAATATTTAAGCCGTTTTTTTGTGCTAAGCGCACGTATTCCATACCATCAGCAAGCGTAAAGGCAAGTTCTTGCACCGCACTCGCCCCTGCTTCGTGCATATGGTAACCAGAGATTGAAACCGAATTAAACTTTGGCATTTTTTCTGCTGTAAAGGCAATAATATCGCCTACAATTCGCATTGAAGGTTTTGGCGGATATATATAGGTATTTCTTACCATAAACTCCTTTAAAATATCATTTTGAATTGTGCCAGAAAGCTGCTCTGTCTTTACCCCCTGCTCTTGAGCTGCTACAATAAACATTGCCAAAGTGGGGATAACTGCACCATTCATGGTCATAGAAACTGACATTTCATCAAGCGGAATATTGTTGAATAATTCCTTCATATCCTCAACGCTATCAATCGCAACTCCAGCTTTTCCTACATCACCAGTGACCCGAGCATGATCGCTATCATATCCACGATGGGTTGCGAGATCAAAAGCAATTGAGAGACCTTTTTGCCCTGCTTCAAGCCCTGCTCGATAAAATTCATTACTTTCTTTTGCGTTCGAAAAACCTGCATATTGGCGAATTGTCCAAGGGCGATTTGCATACATGCTTGCCCTGATGCCACGGGTGAATGGCGCAACTCCTGGCATGTCAGAAGAGGTGGTTTTTGGCGTGTCTTTTGAAAAATATGCAGGACGCACATTTAACTCACCATAATTTCGAACTAAATCCTCAACCGATTTTCCCCGCAACTCTTTTTGTGCGAGTTTTGCCCATTTCTTATATGTTGCTGGTTTTAATTTTTTCATCTTATGCCCACCCAAATTTTTTGGCTTGAACACCCAGCCATATCTTTATGCTAGAACCCCCACCCTCAATCCCTCCCCGCAAGGGGGAGGGAGGAAGAAGGACTGCTCTCCCCGCAAGGGGGAGGAAGAAGGAGGGATTTATTCTCTTCGTAGTTAGAAGATACATACTTAAGGGTGAACTATTTTTATTCTTATTATTATGAGTGCGAGTTTTGGCAAGGCCTAATACCCTCCCCCTTGCGGGGAGGGTTAGGGTGGGGGTTAAACCAAAAAAGCTAAATCGAAAAAAAATCCAAAAACCCATCATATTTCCTCAAACTCCATAATAACCTCATCAACTGCTAGCACATCACCAACCTCAATATTTATATTTTTAACCCTAGCATGTTTTGCAGCTGTAAGCATATTTTCCATCTTCATGGCCTCAACAATTGCCAAACCCTGCCCTGCCTCAACAATATCACCAGTTTTTACATTTAGACGAGTGATTTGCCCTGGCATTGGGCAGAGTAAATATTTACTCATATCAGGGGTGGTTTTTATTGGCATATAGCGCATTAACTTTGCTGCTTTTGGCAAGAGAAGTTTAAGAGTTAAATCCGCACCACAATATTGAATATTAAAACCAGTTCCAGCCTGTTTTACTTTTAATATTGGACGCTCATTATCATTCCAAATAATCCTCGCTAAACTTGCGCCAAAATGCCAGACAAAACCTTGTGCTTTATTTTTGTCCTTGCCAATTTTTAACTTCCAACCCACGCCATCTATAAAATTTACTTTGGTGAGAATTTCTTCCCCATCAATAAACACAACCCATTTTTTGCTTGCCTGACCTGCTCGTTGCGCAATTAAAAATTGCATCATAATAGCACAAGCAATTACATCTCGTTTTTGCTTTTTTGTTAAAGTCGCACCAAAAAAACCATTTGGAAATTCATCTTCAATATAGGCGGTGTTTATATCACCATTTATAAATCTCTCCTGCCCCATTACCGTTTGTAAAAACTCAATATTATTTCCTACACCTTCAATTTCAAATTCGCTTAAAGCATTTGCCATTGCATAAATGGCGGATTTACGAGTTGGCGACCAAGTGCATAATTTTGCAATCATTGGATCATAAAATGTAGATATTTCTGCCCCCTCATAAACCCCTGTGTCGTTGCGAACTATTAAGTTTTTATTCTTTAATTCTTGTGGAGGGCGATAGCGTTTTAGACGGCCAACTGAGGGTAAAAAATTACGTTTTGGGTCTTCAGCATAAAGGCGGCTTTCCATTGCCCAGCCGCTTAACTTTACATCATCTTGTTTGATTTTTAGCTTTTCACCAGCCGCCACAAGTAGCATCTGCTCAACTAGGTCTAAGCCCGTAATCATCTCGGTTACTGGGTGTTCAACTTGCAGGCGAGTGTTCATTTCCAAAAAATAAAAATTGCGCTTTTCATCAACGATAAATTCTACCGTTCCAGCAGAACAGTAATCAACGGCTTTTGCTAAATTCACTGCCTCCACACCCATTGCTTTGCGGGTTGCCACATCAAGAAATGGGCTGGGTGCTTCTTCAATGATTTTTTGATTTCGTCGCTGGATTGAGCATTCTCGCTCACCTAGATAAATCACATTTCCATGTTTATCGCCAAGCACTTGAATTTCTATATGACGTGGTTTTGTGATAAATTTTTCGATGAATATTCTATCATCGCCAAAGGAGGATTTTGCCTCTGATTTTGAGCGTGCAAAACCCTGTCGTGTTTCTTCGTCATTAGTAGCAATTCGCATTCCCTTACCGCCACCACCTGCTGAGGCTTTTATCATCACTGGATAAGTAATTTCATTGGCAATTTTTACTGCCATATCAGCATCATCAATCAAGCCCATAAAACCTGGAACGATAGAAATATCTGCATCTTTAGCAATTTTTTTAGAGGTGATTTTATCACCCATCGCCTCAATAGCTTTTGTATTTGGGCCAATGAAAGTGATGCCAGCCTTTGACAGGGCGGCACAAAAGGCCGCATTTTCAGATAAGAATCCATACCCAGGGTGAACTGCCTCAGCACCTGTTTTTCTGCAAGCGGTAATGATTTTTTCACTCATTAAATAGCTTTCACTTGCTTTAGAAGAGCCAATATAAACCGCCTCATCGGCCATTTTTACATGCAATGCCTCGCTATCAGCATCGGAGTAAACTGCAACGGTTTTTATGCCCATTCTCTTGGCGGTTTTTATGACCCTGCAAGCAATTTCACCACGATTTGCGATTAATATTTTTTTGAACATTTTACTCTTTTTCTCTTATTTTACTCATCTGTCTTGTTTAGTGAAACAAGATTCTTCGCCTTTGGCTCAGAATGACATTTTAACTACCCCTCTGGTCGCTTCACCACTAAATCAATTTCTACCAGTGCGTGCAACGCAAGTCCAGTTACGCCAATCGTTGTGCGGGCTGGGCGTTTATCTGGGTCAAAATAGCTCTGCCAAATTTCGTTCATTTCATCATAATCACGATAAAATTCGGTTAGATAAATCCGAGCCATGATGATATGTTCTAATCCTAAGTCAACGCCATTAAGCACAATTTTCAAATTCTCAACAACCCGTTTAGTCTGCGCCTCTATGCCATCAGGCAATGGCGCATCGGGAGCATTTGGATTAGTTGGCATCTGCCCCGTTACAAATATAAATCCGTCTGTTTCAACAGCATGAGAAAACGGCGCAACAGGTCTTGGGCCATCTGTTATCATGTGAAATATTGGGTTACTCATCTAGTTTTCCTTTATATTATCAATCTGAGGGCTGAGGTGAGGGTTCTCAGTTAGAAATCCCCTAACAATATCAAACACGCCCTCTTTATTATTAAAAACATCTTTATTTGAAAACCGTATCATCATAAAGCCACGATTTTTTAAAAATCTATCACGTTGTTTATCATGCTCTACTCCGTATTTAGTTGCATGAGTATCGCCATCAATTTCAATTATCAGTTTTATCTTATGACAAGCAAAATCTGCATAATATTTACCAATTTGAACCTGCCGCCTAAAGTGAAACCCCTCATCACGAAACGGCTTTAACAATCGCCACATTGCCCGCTCTGGCGGAGTAGCATTTTGACGTAATTCTCTGGCTCGTTTGATAGACATTTTTTTCTCTCTTTTTACTTAGAACTCCACCCTCTTTTTACTTGAACCCCCACCCTCAATCCCTCCCCGCAAGGGGGAGGGAAGTAGATTGGCGAAAGTTTCACCATTAAATTCCAAACCTATAGTCTAGCACAATCCAGTCCCCCTCCCCCTTGCGGGGTGGGGTTAGGGGTGGGGGTCAACTCTCTCATAGACTCTTGAGAAGACGCCAGAGTTCCATCAACATTCTACCAAATTAATGTCAGTAAAAAAATAACAACACAAACATAACCAAAAAGAAGACCAAAGTTTATGATTTTCATTAGAAAACTAGTTCTTGAGAAAAAAATCAAGATAGGCCTATTATTTAGTGTCTCATTCAATTTTTCTGACTTACTACTTTTTTTCATGCCTTGTAACAATCGCACACCCAGCATTATTCCAGATAAAACAGCAGACAGACCTAAAGATATAAGACTGCTTGTTACCAAGAGTTTCTGTAATGTCGTAAATGGAAACGTACCGATTCGTGCCAACAGCACCAAAAGTGGACCTAGAGAAATTGCTAGATAAAATCTAGCAATTTTCTCAGTTTGAATAAATTTGTTTGGTTGCTCATCACCCATCATCTTCTCCCCCTACAACGGAATATTATTATGTTTTTTAGGTGGCGCATCTTGCCGTTTATTCTTTAATGTTGAGAATGCTCTTATTAGCCGTTTTCTTGTGCTGTGCGGCATTATTACGTCGTCTATATAGCCTCGTTCTGCGGCTACAAATGGATTGGCGAAACGGCTTTCATAATCTTTAGTTCGCTTGGCTATTTTGTCTTTATCCCCAAGTTCACTACGATAGATTATTTCTGTTGCGCCCTTTGCTCCCATTACTGCAATTTCGGCACTTGGCCATGCGTAATTTACATCTGCTCTTATGTGTTTTGATGCCATTACGTCATATGCGCCGCCATAGGCTTTGCGGGTGATTAGTGTCACTGTTGGAACTGTTGCCTCGGCATAGGCAAATAATAATTTTGCACCATGTTTTATTATGCCGCCATATTCTTGGTTAGTTCCTGGTAAAAACCCTGGAACATCTACCAGCGTTAATATTGGAATGTTAAACGCATCGCAAAAGCGAATGAAACGGGCGGCTTTTTTTGAGGCATCAATATCTAGACAACCTGCAAGCACCATTGGTTGATTGGCAATCACCCCGATAACCTCGCCGTTCATTCGCATAAAGCCAACTAAAATATTTCCAGCATGTTCCTTTTGAATTTCTAAAAAATCACCCTCATCTGCAATTTTTGTAATAACTTCGTGCATATCATAAGGTTGATTTGCATTGCTTGGAATAATTGTATCTAGGCTTTTATCTAAGCTCTTTTCATCATGTTGTGTTTTCCTGCTTGGGGCTTTTTCATTCATATTTTGTGGTAAAAAATCGAACAATCGTCGCACTTCTAGCAAGGTTTCAATATCATTTTCAAATGCTGCATCTGCAACTGAAGATTTTTTGGTATGCGTACCTGCTCCACCTAGCTCTTCTGCCGTTACAATTTCGTTGGTCACTGTTTTAACCACATCAGGGCCAGTTACAAACATATAAGAGCTGTCTTTTACCATATAGATGAAGTCGGTCATTGCTGGCGAATATACCGCTCCGCCAGCGCATGGCCCCATAATTACTGAGATTTGCGGCACGTTGCCCGATGCTTGCGCATTGCGCCAAAACACTTCAGCATAGCCGCCAAGTGATGCTACACCCTCTTGAATTCTTGCTCCCCCGCTATCGTTTAAGCCAATGATTGGCGCGCCATTTTGCACTGCTAAATCCATTATTTTGCAGATTTTTTTTGCGTGGGTTTCTGATAGCGAGCCGCCAAATACGGTGAAATCTTGGCTAAAAACATAGGTCATACGTCCATTAATTGTACCCCAACCTGTAACGACCCCATCACCTGCTATGACATTTTCCTCCATGCCAAAATCTGTGCAGCGGTGGGTGACAAACATGTCATATTCTTCAAAACTGCCTTCATCTAGTAGCACGTCCAAACGCTCACGAGCAGTTAGTTTGCCCTTTGCATGTTGTTTATCGATGCGAGCCTGTCCGCCTCCTAAGCGTGCTTGTTCACGGCGTTTTTCTAAACCCTCAATGATTTCTTTCATTTTTATCCCTTAATTTTTCTAAGCCGCTTTTGTTTAATTTTACTGATGTAATTATCTTATACTCGCAACAATAGTTCGATATTTTTGCCTGTCGAATGGCCAGTATGAGGTTCAGTATGATATAAAAGAAAGATACTTCACTTCGTTCAGCATGACATCAAATACTGGCTTGTTTACTCTTACCTTTGTCCACTTTTTTACTTAACCCACACCCGCTTTTTTTACTTGACCCCCACCCTCAATCCCTCCCCGCAAGGGGGAGGGAGGAAGAAGGATTGCCCTCCCCGCAAAAGGTAGGGTTAAGCTCTAAGGTTTTACAATCACCCGACCCATAATTTGCCCTTTTAATATCTTCTTTGCCTCTTTTGGTAATTCTTCTAAATTCACCTCGCTCACCATTGGCGCATAGATTTTTTGATCGAAATTTTTTGCTAGTTTTTTCCATGCTTTTTTACGGGCTTTAAATGGTTGCATCACACTATCAATGCCATACATATTCACCCCTCGAATGATGAAAGGAATTACGCTTGCATCCCAACTTGCGCCCCCTGCCAAGCCAATCGAGGCAACGCCGCCGCCATATTTAACTGCCTTTAGAATGTTGGCCAACATTGCTCCCCCTGCACTATCAACCACGCCCGCCCATCGCTCTCTCTCTAATACTCGCTTTGATGACTCAGCCAATTCAGAGCGAAGCATGATAGTTTTAGCACCTATTTTTTTTAAGAATTCTTTGGTTTCTTCTCGTCCGCTAAGAGCCACAACATCATAGCCCATTTTTGCTAAAAGCATCACCGCAATTGAGCCAACTCCTCCGCCTGCTCCTGTTACTAAAACCTCGCCCTGATCTGGCTTAAGTCCGTTATCTATAAGTCGTGAAATTGCTAATTGTGCGGTTAGCCCTGCCGTGCCAATTACCATTGCATCTTTGGTGGACATGCCCTTTGGAAGCGGCACTAACCAATCGGCATTTATCCGTGCAACTTGCGCATATCCGCCCCATTGCACTTCACCAACTCGCCAACCTGTTAGCACAACTTTATCGCCTTTTTTATAGCGATCATCAGAGCTTTTTTTTACCACTCCAGCAAAATCAATCCCTGCAACATGGGGGTAGTTTCGCACCAAACCACCACCGCCAGTAAGGCAAAGCCCATCTTTATAATTTAAGCCTGCCCATTCAATTGCAACTGTTACATTTCCATCTGGCAGCTGGCTTTCATCAAGCTGCACAATGCTAGAAATAACCTCCCCTGCTTCATTTTTATTTGTCACTAATGCGCTAAAATTCATTTCCTTAACCCTCACAATTATTTAATATTCTTCTTTTTTATTGGCAGACTAACTCTAAAAGTTGCACCTTTTCCTTTTGTTTTTACTAATTCTAGCTTTCCATTCATTTTATCAATTATCTCACGAGAGATAGCTAAACCAAGCCCAAGACCGCCATCATCACTATCCCCCTTAGCTCGCCCACGAGAGAATTTTTCAAAAATATGTTCTGCATCTTTATTGCTAACCCCTCTCCCATTATCAACAAAATCTACAATATAAAAACCCTTATTTGTGCGAGAACTTATCTGCACAAACGGAGTTTTTGCATTATTATATTTAATTGCATTGGTGATTAAATTAATGAATACCTGCGCCAAACGATCTGCATCGGCTGAAATGATAACCTTGCTTGCTTGGGTTATTTTTTCTATTTTTACATTTTTTTGCATTGCAATTGGATAGCAAATATCAATTGCTCGATTAAGCACATCTTTAGGATTGATTGAGTGATTAACCCAAGGCCTCTCGCCTCTCTCAAGTGCGTTTAAATCTAAAATTTCATCAAGCAATTTGGTTAATCGCAAAGACTCCTCGTTTATGGTTGTTACAAATTTTTTCCGTTGCTTTTTACTTAAATCATCATGGCTTAATAATATCTCAGAAAACGACCTAATAGCAGTCATAGGTGTGCGCACTTCATGGCTAACTTTTGAAAGAAAATCATCTTTTTGTAAGTCTAACTCACGCAATCGTAAGTTTGCAGTTTGCAACTGATTTGCAGTAGAGCGCAATTCAGCGGAAGTTTGCTCAAGCTGTTGCGAATGCTCAATCACTTGTTGCGTTTCATCGGCAATTTGCATCACTTCTTCAAGCGAAACTTCTGACCCTGAAAGAACTTTTGATAATACAACATGGGCAGAAGCTGCACCAATTGACCCAGCTAATTCACGTTCAAGTCGATTGATAAATTCAGCCGTTGGTTCAACATCAGAACGTTTTACTCCACTCTCTTTTGCAAATTCTTCAAATAAAATATAGGCACGCTCTCCGCCCAAAACCCTTTGCGCCACAAAAAATAAATCACCAATACTTGCAGAACCACGAACTGCCCTTGATTGCTTGCCCTCTTTTTCTAAAAATACATCAACAAATAAATTAGATTGAATACGCTCAAGTGCTGATTGTTTTGAAAAGAGTGACACTATAATTAAGGTGGCAGTATTTATTAAGATGCTCCAAAACACCGAATGAACCAATGGATCCATTCCCTCAACCCCAAATAAGGCTTGGGGGCGAAGAAGCGATATTCCCCATGGCCCTTGTTCTATTAAATTTGCAACCAATGGGCTTGTTGTGCCGAAACTTGGTAAAAATAATGTCCACGCCCAAACTAAAAACCCAACAAAGGTTGCAGCAATTGCCCCTTTAACACTGGCCTCTCGCCAATATAAAGCGGCCATCATTGATGGTAAAAATTGAGCCACCCCTGCAAATGCAATTAAACCAATTGCTGCAAGTGCATCTGAATTTCCTGCAAACCAAAAATATAAGAACCCCAAGAATAATACTAAAGCAATTGATACACGGCGTGAGGTTAATAAAAGCCGTGTTACTCCCCGCCCATCTTCTGTTCCAATATCATCAGAACTTCTAAGCGCAATAGGCATTACGATATGGTTTGAAATCATAATTGAAAGGGCAATTGTTGCGATAATAATCATTGATGTTGCGCTAGAAAAGCCACCAATAAAAGCAAACATCGCAAGGGCGTTATTATCTGCTGCAAGTGGAATAGTTAGAACAAACATATCTGGGTTTGAGCCAGCAGGAAGTGTTGTTAAGCCATATAGAGCAATTGGAATAGTAAAAATTGACATTAAAAACAAATAGGCAGGGAATGCCCAACCTGCGGTTTTTAAATGGCTCTCATCTGAGTTTTCAACCACCGTAATTTGAAACTGGCGAGGCAGGCATAAAATTGCAGCAGCTGATAGAAATAAAAGTGCAATCCAGCGTGGGCCAAAAGTTCCTTTTGCATGAATATCAACTCCTGCCTCTTGCGCTTTAGTAAAAATAGCCTCAACCCCGCCACCAAGCTGAAATGTTACAAAAACTCCAACAGAAATAAACGCAACTAATTTT
>JAMONZ010000092.1 GCA_027066315.1 Hyphomicrobiales bacterium | reverse complement strand
TAATTCAATTTTCAACTGGTGGTCGCTCAGGTTCGGGGCATGAGCGAGGGGGCATGTTATCACTTCAGCCAGATATGGCTTCACTAAGCGTCGGCTCGAATAACTTCCCAACTAGGGTTTATGAAAATCAGCCAGAGCTTGTGGATTGGCTTGCAAAAGAAATGCTAAAATATGATATAAAGCCAGAAATTGAAGCGTTTGATTTGTCACATATTTTTCAAGCTGTTCAGATGCAAAAAGATGGCCGCTTGAAAAACCCCCTTCATGTGCAGTTTGTAATGGGGATAAAAAATGCCATGCCAGCAGATAAAGAGGTGTTTGATTTCTATATAAAAACCCTAAAGCGTATCGCTCCAGATGCTACTTGGTGCGGGGCAGGGATTGGTGCAAATCAAATAATATTAAATGAATATTCAATTGCCGCAGGTGGGCATACTCGCACTGGGTTGGAGGATAATGTGCGTATTGATAGGCACACTCTTGCGCCATCTAATGCTGCGCTGGTTGCACAAGTAGCTAGCCTTTGTGAAAAATACGAACGCCCAGTTGCGAATTGGCAAGAAGCAAGAAAAATCTTGCAACTCCCACTTAAAGAGAAGTCATAATAAAGCTCTCTATGGTTTTAGCGCACGGCAATCTTTTTTGTCCCAGCCAAGACTAATTTTCTCTCCAACTTTTAAAAGTTCATGAGTTGAAGAATTTGGAATTTTGACAATGAATTGATCATTTCCAGAAACCATCATGCGGCAGCGAATATGGTCACCAAGATAAATTAGCTCAAGCACTTTACCTTCAAGAGCCTGTGAGTTTTTAGTTGTTTTTGGGTTAATAATTATCCTCTCAGGGCGTATAGATAATAAAGTTACCTCTCCCTTATCCTTAACATCAACCATGAGGGCAGAAACGTTTTCACCATTCTCTAGTTTAACGTTAGCAATATTTTTATTCACCTTTTCAATAGTGCCTCTTAGCTGATTATTCTCACCAATAAATTGTGCAATAAAGCTATTTTCTGGCCGCTCATATAAATCAGCAGGGCTTGCTAATTGTTGAATGACCCCATCGTTAAACACCGCAATCTGGTCTGACATCGTTAAGGCTTCTGCTTGGTCATGCGTTACATAAACTACGCTAACGCCGAGCTGCTCATGGATATGTTTAATTTCATATTGCATCTGTTCGCGCAATTGTTTATCGAGTGCTCCAAGAGGTTCATCCATAAGTACAAGTTCAGGGTTGAAAACTAATGCGCGTGAAAGCGCAATACGTTGTTTTTGACCGCCTGAAAGTTGCCCCGGATAACGGTCAATAAAATCTCCCATTTGCACCATATCAAGTGCTTTTTTGACCATATCTTCTATTTCTGGTTTTGCAATTTTTCGCACCTCTAAAGGAAAGGCTAGATTTTCACCAACACTCATGTGCGGAAATAATGCATAATTTTGAAACACCATGCCAATGCCACGTTTATGGGGTGGGATTTTATTTATTGGCCTGCCGTTCAAGATAATCTCGCCATGAGTTGTGCTTTCAAAACCTGCTAACATCATTAGGCAAGTTGTTTTTCCTGAACCAGATGGGCCAAGCATGGTAACAAATTTGCCCTTTTCAATATCAAGGTTAAGGTCTTTAACAACAAGCTGTTTGCCATCATAGCTTTTTTGCACATTTTTAAATCTTACATGGAAATCTTTATCGCTCATTTTTACTCCTGCTCCGCTTCATTGGCTAAATTGCCATTGCGGTGTTCTGTAAATGGATAGGGGCCATCATTATTTTTTCGTACATATATAACATGTGAAACTAGGTTTTTATCCTTAGTGAAATGATGAAGTTGGTAGCCAGCTTCGTTTAAATAAAATTCAGATGGTTTTTTCATGCTTAAATCAAGTCCAAGCTGCATTCCTGTACTTGGTGCAGCACTGACTATAGTGCCATTCCAAAGACTATGAGTTGGCAAATGAACATGGCCGCAAATTATTGCTTTTATATTTGAAAATTTGGCAATCAATTCGCCAAGATCATCAGCACCATCAAAGCCATCTATGTCTGTTTCAATAACCGAGAATTTAACAGGTGGGTGATGCATAAAAATTATTGTAGGTTTTTGTGGCTCTTGTATTAAACATTCTCCAAGCCATTGTAGTCTAGTTTGGCAAATTTGCCCCCCTGAGGAATTTTCTTTTGTGCTATCGATTGCTATTAGACGAATGTCTGGCCTCTCAATTACATAATTGATAAATCCTTTTTCCATTGAAGGAATAGCTTGGCCACCAAAAACTGACCATAGAGTTTGTTTATCGTCATGATTTCCTGGAATAATAAAAAATGGGCAATTTAGTTTGCTCAATATTTCGGCACTATTTTGTGTGGCATTTTGTGAGCAATCATTGGCAATATCACCAGTGATTAGAGCAATATCTATCTTTGGAATAAATTGATTAATATGATCTATGCATAAAGATAGATTGTCATTGCTTGGAGCAATGCCATAGGCTTTTTCGCCCTTTGCTGTAATGTGGGGATCACTAATTTGCGCAATCAACATTTTAAATTCTCACTCATCTATCTACCCTCATTATTTACCTGGAGGGGCATTATATTTTTCACTGCGCTTGCGTAATAACTCAAGCGTCAGCATGAGCATTCCTGCAAATACAATTAAAACAGTTGCTGCTGCCAGTAATGTAGGGCTTAGCGTTTCTCTAATTCCTGAGAACATCTGGCGGGGGATTGTTCTATGTGATGGGCCTGCAATAAACATCACCACAACAACTTCGTCCAAAGAAGTTGCAAAGGCAAATAAAGCCCCCGAGAAAACACCCGGAGCAATATTTGGAAGAACAATTTTAAAGAAAACTCTAAGCGGAGAAGCTCCAAGTGAAGCACCTGCACGCATGAGATTATAGTCAAAACTTTGTAAAGTTGCACTAACGGTTATGATTACAAAAGGTATGCCCAAAATTGTATGCGCTAAAATAAGTCCAGTGTAAGTTGAGTTCAAACCAAGGCGAGCAAAAAATAAATATAAGGAAAGTGCGGTTATTACTAATGGAATCATCATTGGTGAAATTAACAATGCAACAATTAATGCTTTTCCGGGGAAGTTTGAGCGGTTTATGCCAACTGCGGCGGTTGTGCCAAGAATGGTTGCAAAAATCATTGAAGAAGTACCAATGATAAGTGAATTTTTAATTGCTAAACCCCAACGACCAGAGGAGAAAAAATCATCATACCATTTGAAGCTAAAGCCTTGCATTGGATAGGAGAGTAATTCACCAGAGTTAAATGAAAGTGGAATGATTGATAAAATTGGAACAACCAAATAAATAAAAATAAGAATAACTATAGCCCTAAATGAATAGTGCCAGATTTTTCCACCAAGGGTTGCGTGTGCTGGTAATGCCATTTTTTACTACCCTAACTTCATATTGGCAATATTTACTCGTTTGCCAAAGATTAAATAAAGTGAACCAGTAAGAATGAGCAATGTTAAGCCAAGTGCCGATGCCATGCTCCAATTAACTCTCTCATTAACAAAGAATGCAACAAAATAACTTACCATCTGATCTCGTGGCCCGCCTACTAGTGCCGGTGTGATATAATATCCAAGTGCTTGAATAAATACCATCAAAGCACCTGCACCAATCCCTGGTAATGTTTGGGGTAAATATACTCTAATAAATGCAGTAATGGATTTTGCTCCAAGCGATTGAGCTGCACGTACATAGTCCGATGGAATTGAACGCATCACGGAATAAAGGGGCAAAACCATAAAGGGCAATAACACATGGGTCATTGCGACATAGACCCCAAATCGATTGAACACCATATCAAGGGGTTCAGTAATTATACCAGTAAACATCAATAAATTATTGACCACCCCGTTATTTTGCAACACCAAAATCCAAGACAAAGTTCTTACCAATAAGGAAGTCCAAAATACCAATAATAATATTATCATTAATAGATTACGGGTTCGAGGTGTTGTGTTGGCCATAAAATAGGCTATAGGAAAACCAAGAATAAGAGTTAAAATAGTAATTGAGAGGGAAATATAAACCGTTCTAGATATGATTGAGACATAAATTGCCTCATATTCTGGAACTTTTACAATTTTATTATTTTCGTCATATTTTAAATCAATCGCAGCCAAAAGATAAAGTAGAGTGGTGTTTTTAAGCCCACGCTCCATCACTGTCCAATATTGCTCATTGCCCCATTTTTTATCAAATGCAATTAAATTTTCTTTATATGGAGGTCCTTTAATTTCGTCTATTTTACGGCCTGATTTTGATAATAAAGAATGAAAACCAACAAGATCAAAATTTAATCGGCGGCCAACTTTTGCTAAATCTCGATCTGCTTGGGCAATTTTCATGTCGCCAACAATTGCTGCATAAGTTATTTCATCTGGTAATCCTTCACCTGACCAGTTTTGAATTGCAATACTTGTTTGAGGAAGAATTTTAGCCATCTGGGAATTGTCAATTGAGCGAAATAACATCATTGCTATCGGCACAAAATAAAAAACTACCATAACAATAAGTAGCGGAGTAACTAATCCAATGGCTTCAAATTTTTTACGCCTCTCGGCTCGCAATAATTTCTTACGAAGGCTCTTGCCATCATTTGAATTATCTGCCCCCTCAGATGCAGCAAAAGTCATCTTAAGTTACTCCCCTATACGAATTAACCCCCAAGCACGTGTATTTTTAAGTAGTTAGCTCTTAAAATAGTACACTCCCAGCACTTGGTAGCAAAAATATAATTATGCAAAAAAGCGAGCGGCAAATGATATTCTTTTAAAAATAAAGAAAACAACAGGACGAATGTCCCCTCGCTTTTTAGCGTAATTATAAAAATCTAACTTGGCTAAAAAATATGGCTGGCAAGATAAACTCGCCAGCCATGAAATATTTATAAAGACCTATTTAGCTACCCATGCTTGGAAGCGTTTTTCTAGGCTTTCACCATGCTCAAGCCAAAAGTCGCCGCTTGTTTCTAAAGCATTGTCCATGTTTGAACCGTAAGTTGGAAGATGCTCAAGCACTTTTGAATCAACAAATTCGCCAGTACCTTTAGCTGTCCAGCCATAAGTAACTTTGTTAAAGAACACAGCTTGACGATCAGGACGCATAGAAAGTTCTAGGAACTTGTATGCGTTATCAAGGTGTGGAGTTCCTTTAATGATTGTCCAGTAATCAGTTGAATATTGATTGCCATCCCAAACCATTTTAAAGTTACGACCTTCTTCATCAGCAATGCGATATACCCATGCATTGTAAGCTGCTGTCATAGCTACATCACCAGCACCTAGACGTTGTTGTGGTTCAGCACCAGCTTTCCACCAAATGATATTTGGCTTAAGTTCGTCTAGTTTTGCAAATGCTTGGTCAACACCGGCAGGAGTTGCCAGCACATCATAAACGTCTTCTTTTGCAACGCCATCAGCCATCAAAGCAACTTCAAGCATTGGTTTTGCACCACGGCGCAAACCACGCTTACCTGGCCATTTTTCAACATTCCAGAAATCTGCCCAATTTTGCGGGCCTTCGCCTGTAATTTTGTCGCCATCATAGGCAAAAATAACTGACCAAATTAAGATGCCAGCACCACATTCTTTAACAGTGCCATCAACCATGTTAGATTTGTCGGTAATTCTAGACCAATCTAATTCTTCGAATAGACCTTCAGCGCAACCTTGTTTAACTTCTGGACCCTCAACCTGAACAACGTCCCAAGTTACATTGCCAGTTTCAACCATGGCGCGAATTTTCGCCATTTCGCCGCTCCACTCGTCTTCGATGACGTTGATGCCTGTTTCCTTCATGAATGGTTCAAAATAAGCTGGTTTGTGCGCTGCTTGCGTAGTGCCGCCCCAACCTACGATTGTTAGGTCATTATGGCTTCCAGCAAATGCTGAAACTGTTAGGCCTGCAAGTCCAACAGCAGCTATAGATACTGAACGTAATAGATTTTTAAATTTCATTAGTATTCTCCTCGTTTTTAGTTATTTAAGGCTAAGCTAAGATGTTAATTTTAGCCAATTTTCTCATTTTATTCTAGCCCAATAGTCGTAAATCATAATTTTGTATCATTTATATGACGGAGCGATATATTTCGCTTCTTATTAATGATTGTTAGCACATCAACAATGACCGAACAAGCGTTTTGCATGCCCATTTGCGCATATTGCCGTAAAAAAAGAGGAAAAACCGTGTAACTGGATAGTTTTTAACAGGTTTTGCAAGTTTATTTGGCTATAATAATTTCTACATTAGCAGCAATTAAAGCCTCATTTAGCTCATTTGGAGGGATACTATCGCAAATTATCCGGTTAATTTTTTCTAGTGAGCATACTTCAAACGAAGCTAGTTTATTAAATTTTGAACTATCCATTAAAACAGTAACTGATTGTGACTGCTCAATCATTGCCCTAGCAATTTGCGCCTCTTCAATATCATAATCCATTGCCCCAGTACGCCAATCCAATGCTCCAATTGTTAAGACAGCATGGTGAGCCCGAAAGGATCTAATTTGTGAAGTCACCATTGCGCCAACTGTTTGCGAATTATCAGAACTAAACTCACCCCCAAGAAGAAAAACTTGATTATTATTATTTGTACTAGCAACTGTTCTTGCAATC
>JAMONZ010000091.1 GCA_027066315.1 Hyphomicrobiales bacterium | reverse complement strand
CATAGAATCAGAACAAATATAGAACTTATATACATGTTCTATTTATGTTCTGTAAAGAGAAATCTGATATTTTTATAATTTTAGGATATTCACTAACTCGCCAATTTCTAATTTTGGTGCATTTTCTTTATGTATAATCAATGCATTAGCACTAGAAAAAGAGGTAAGATTAGCACTATCTGTTTCATCTATTGGGTTGACATTAGTGCTGCCATTTTCATCCGTTTTTACAATTGCTCGAATAAAATGCCTCCTCTCGCTATTCGCTTTTAACGGTGCAGAAAGTGGTAATCTCATACGCTCGCCAAGTGGCTCTTTAATATGTTGCATAGCTCTTAAAGCTGGCAAAACTGCAATAATTGCAGTTACAATTGAGGAAACAGGATTGCCAGGTAAACCAAAAACCAGTTTTTTACCATAAGTGCCGAACATCAGTGGCTTTCCTGGGCGAATAGCAATTTTCCAAAAATCCATTTTTACGCCAAGTGACTTAAGAGTTGGCTGAACAAAGTCATATTTGCCAACACTTGCCCCACCAGAAGTAATAATAATATCAGCATCACTATCCAAAATTGCCTTCAAACGTTTTTTGAGTTTACTCTCGTCATCTGGTGCAATTGGGTGGTTTGTAACGCTAGTACAAAAAGGGGCAACAAGCGCACTAATTCCATAAGGATTTGATGAAATTATCTGCTCCAATGATGGAGTATTGCCCGGCTCAATCAATTCATCACCAGTTGCTAAAATTGCTATTTTGGGTTGTTTAAAAACCTCAACTTTAGCATTGTTCGAAGCAGCGCAAAGCGAGATTGAGGCAGGATTTAACTGTTTACCCACTTCTAGTAAAACTTGCCCATTAAAGAAATCTTGTCCTTTTTTGCGGACATGCTTCCCTTCTTTGACAATATTGCTAAAAGTAATTTCGCTATCATTAGCCTCAACATCTTCTTGCATAACAACGCTATCAACATTTTTTGGAACAGGTGCGCCAGTAAAAATGCGAATACATTCACCAGATTTGATTTCGCCATCAAAACCACTTCCAGCTTGGCTCATACCAATCTCTTTTAGCGAGATACCAGATTTAATATCAGAAGACCTTACGCCATATCCATCCATTGCGCTAACATCAAAAGGTGGCTGGTTTAGCTTTGCAATAACAGGTTTTGCCAAAATTCTTTCATAGGCTTTTTGTATAGGTAAAACTTCAGTACCAAGCGGCTTTGATGCTGCAAAAATTTGATCCAATGCTTGCTCTAAGTTAATCATTTTCTTCACGTTTAAATACTCCAGATTTACCGCCTGATTTCTCTTCTAATTGAATAGATAAAATGCTCATAGAGCGATCAATTGATTTTGCCATATCATAAAGGGTGAGGGCACTAACACTTGCTGCACTCATTGCCTCCATTTCAACTCCCGTTTTATCGGTTGTTTGCGCTATGGCAGAAATATTGATAATATTTGGTTGTTTAGAGCGAGTTATATCAACTTCAACTTTAGTGAGAGCAATCGGGTGACAAAGAGGAATTAACTCAGCAGTTTTTTTAGCTGCCATAATGCCAGCGATTCTCGCTACTGCAAGTGCATCACCCTTTTTTAGTGAGCCACCAAAAATAGCATTAATCGTTTCTGGCTTACCCTTAACTTGTGCCGAGGCAACAGCACGTCTTAGAGTTGCGTTTTTTGCACCAATATCAACAATATGCGCTTCGCCCTTTTTGTTAAGATGAGTGAGGGGTTGCTCTTTAGTCATTTTAATCTCCTTTTAACAAGGTAGTTGTTGCTGCATAAATATCACTTTGACGCATAAGGCTTTCGCCTACCAAAAAGCTATTTATACCAGACTTGGAAAGGCGCAACAGGTCTGAATGGCTTGAAATTCCGCTTTCAGAAACTAGCAATCTATCATTTGGAATATTCTTTGCTAAATTCTCGCTTACAGCTAAGTCAGTTTTGAACGCCTTAAGGTCACGATTATTAATGCCAATCAGAGTGAGGTCGAGCCTAAGAGCCAAATCCATTTCCGCTTGGTTATGCACTTCGCACAAAACGTCCATTCCCCAGTCACTTGCACTTGCAGCTAATTCCCCAGCTTGGCCAATATCAAGTGCTGCCATAATAATGAGGATTGCGTCCGCCCCCCATGAGCGAGCTTGCGCTACTTGATATGTATCCACCATAAAATCTTTACGTAAAACGGGCAGATTGCAGGCATTTATTGCCTCAATCATGTATTTTGGTGAACCTTGAAAAGACGGATTGTCGGTGAGGACTGAAAGACAAGCAGCTCCGCCTTTTTCGTATGCTTTTGCGATGGAGCTGGGGTTGAAATCTTCTCTTATTAAGCCTTTTGATGGGCTAGCCTTTTTTACTTCAGCAATTAGTGCAAATTCGCCATTGTTGACCTTTGCACGCAATGCTGCCTCAAACCCTCGTGGAGCGTTCGCATTTTTTGCAATTACTTCAATATCAGATAAAGACATTTTCGCTTTTTCGCTTACAACCTCTTCTTTTTTATATTCAATTATTTTTTCAAGAATATTTGCCATTATCTATTGGATACCTCGATAAGTTTTTTAAGCGTTTTAAGTGCCGCCCCACTATCAATAATCTGCTCACAAAGTGCAACACCAGCTCTTAAATTATCAACCTTGCCAGCAACAATAAAACTAGCTGCTCCATTGAATAAAACAATATCTCGATAAGCTGATTTTTTACCCTCTAATAAAAGCATTAATTCAGCTGCATTATGCTTGGGCTCGCCACCTGTTAAATCTTTGGGGTTTGCTAAAGGCAAACCAGCATCATTGGGGTTGATTTCAAATGAAGTGATTTTACCATTTTTTATTGCACTAACATATGTTGCGCCTGTTGTGGTTATCTCATCTAAGCCATCACTGCCATGCACAACCCATGCCGATGTTGCACCATTGGCAAGCAGGGCGGCTGCAATTGGCTCAACCCATTCTTTTGCATATACGCCAAGCAAATATCGTTTCACTCCTGCAGGGTTAGATTGAGGGCCAAGTAGGTTAAATATAGTTCGAATACCAAGTTCAGTCCGTACAGGGCCAACATATTTCATTGCTTGGTGATGGTTTGGAGCAAACATAAAGCCAATATTTGCTTGATTGATGCAATTTGATATTTCTTTTGGTGCTAAATCAAGTTTAATGCCAAGTGCTTGCAATGCTTCAGAGCTGCCAGATTTTGACGAAAGTGCCTTATTGCCATGTTTTGCTACTGGCACGTTGCCGCTTGCAACCACAATAGCGGTAGCGGTGGAGATGTTAAGAGTTCCCATGCCATCGCCGCCCGTGCCAACAATATCAATGGCATTTTGAGGGGCATCTACTGGCAACATTTTATCTCGTAAAATAGAAACAGCGGCGGCAATTTCCTCAACTGTTTCGCCTTTTACTCTTAGTCCCATTAGAAATGCAGCAATTTGTGCTTCACTTGCTTCACCCGACATGATGACATTCATTGCAGAGCGCATCTCATTTTGGTTTAAATCTTTACCATTGCTTAGCTTGTTGAGTGCGGACTTAATATTCATTATACCCTCTATTCACTATAAAATTTATCTGCAATATTCAAAAAGTTAGCAAGAATTTCTAAACCAAATTGTGAAGAAATGCTTTCAGGGTGAAACTGAACTCCAAACAAGGGGTAAACTTTATGTTCAATCCCCATAATTGCACCATCTTGGCTTGTTGCAGTTATTATTAAGTCAGCTGGTAATGTTTCACGCTCAACTGCTAAAGAATGATAGCGAGTAGCAATAAAATCATTTTCTAAACCTGAAAAAATACTCTTTTTCTCAATTTGGATAGTTGATGTTTTACCGTGCATTAGGCTTGGCGCAGCAATAATTCTGCCACCAAATGCCTGCCCAATTGATTGCATGCCAAGACAAACACCAAAAATCGGAATTTTATCTTTAAAACGTTTGACCAAATCAACACAAATCCCTGCCTCAGTTGGCGTGCAAGGGCCAGGGGAAAGAATGATCGCAAAGGGGGCAATATCGTTTATTTCATCAAGGGTAATTTTATCATTACGAAAAACATCAATTTCAACATCATCTAGTTCGCCAATTAGATGCACTAGATTATAGGTAAAGCTATCATAATTATCGATGACTAGTATTTTTCTGCTCATTGCCCAAACTCGCTCTCGCTAGCGTAACGAATTGCTTCATTTGCTGCACTGAATAGGGCTTTGGCTTTATTTTCACACTCAAGCTGCTCTAATTCTGGCTTTGAATCAGCTACTATACCTGCACCAGCCTGCACATATAATTTTTTTTCTTTAAGGATTGCAGTTCGTAATACAATGCAAGTATCCATTGTGCCATCTGCACCAAAATAACCAACACAGCCGCCATATATACCTCGGCGAGATTTTTCTAATTCATCAATAATTTCCATAGCTCGAACCTTTGGCGCACCAGATACTGTGCCAGCAGGGAAGCCCGCGCTTAATGCGTCCACAAAATCATATTTATCGTCCAAAACCCCAACTACGTTAGAAACAATATGCATAACGTGCGAATAATATTCTAAGAAGAACTTATCAGTAACTTTAATCGATCCGATTTTTGCAACTCGTCCAACGTCATTGCGCCCAAGATCAAGTAGCATTAAATGTTCGGCAAGCTCTTTAGGATCAGAGAGTAACTCATTGGCTAACTCTTTATCACGCTCAGGAGTATTTCCACGTTTGCGAGTGCCAGCAATTGGGCGAATGGTAAGTTCACGATTTTTATCAACCCGAACCAAAATTTCTGGGCTAGAGCCAGCAATCGAAAAATCAGAAAAATCTAAAAAATACATATATGGCGATGGATTTGTGCGCCGTAAAGCTCGATATAGTGCGGTGGGTGGAAGAGAGAATTCACTCTCAAACCTTTGACTAAGAACAACCTGAAATATATCACCAGCCGTGATATATTCTTTGGCTTTTTTCACTATGGCAAAATATTCGTCTTTGCTAGTATTTGAGCTAATTTCAACTTCTTCAAGTGCTAAAGCCTGCTCTGTTTTTCTAATGGTTTTTGTCAAACGATAGTTGGCATCATCAATTTTACTTTGCGCCAACTCCCATGCCTGTTTTGCGCTAATACCAGCTTTTACATAAACTGGCGCAGTTAGGTATAATTCGTCTTTAAGTGTATCAAACACCGCCAAAAGAGAAGGGCGCATCAAAATGCTATCTGCTTGCCCCATATCATCAGGATTATCATCTGGTAGCTCTTCCATATGCCGTACCATGTCATAACCAAGATAGCCATAAATACCAGCCGCAGTGGAGGGCAGCCCATCTGGAACTTGCGCTTGGGACAGTTTGACCAAATCTCTTAAAGCATCAAGTGGTTTGGTTTGGATTTCCTCAAAATTCTCGCTTGCATGCGGTGCTGTATAGCTAATTTCAACTTTTTCACGAATAACCTTAAGGATAATATCAGGCTCAAGCCCAATCATAGAATATCTACCCTTAGTTGAGCCACCTTGCACAGATTCTAATAAGAATGTGTTCTTACGGCCAGCCGATAATTTTAGATAAGCACCAACAGGAGTATCAAGATCAGCAACAACTCGCCGCCATAAGATTTGTGCAATATTTTGCTCATATTTCTTAGCGAAATCATCATAATCAGAAAAACTGCTTTCAACCATTAGTTATAACCACCATAGGTAGGTGGATTAAGAACTTGTGAGAGCGTCTTTTGGTTTATTCGTAAGCCATCATCTTCAAGCAGGCCTGTTGCAAACCCTGCAAATACTGAATCAATGATTGAATTTTGTATATACTCGTTGACTTGCTCATTGGTTTCTTTGGAGCTGTTAACATCAACAACTTTAAAAATCACATAATCACCATTTTCATTAACTGCTGATCCTGTATGGTTTTTACCACCATTAAACACTTCAAAAACCACCTGCTGGCTAAGTTTTGGGCTTGATGATGCTCGAGTTAGGCCGTTACTCTGTGATATAATTGATTGTGAGGATACGGCAACGGTTGCAAAGTCATCAATATCATTGATTGATTTAACAATTTTATTCACCTTATTTGCAAGCTCTACAACGGTTTTTTGTTCAAGTATTAGCGTCTTTATAGCATCTCCTACTTCAGCAATTGTCTGGTCACGTGCTTCTCTTATCGAAACTAAATCAAACCACAAATTCATATTTGATCCTAAAGAGATTGAAGGTGTTAGCCCTTCTTCTTTTGCAGCAAAAATTGCGTTGGATATTTTTTCAAAACTTTCTTGCTCAACGCCAGAAATAGCATCTAAGCCTTCGCCATTTTGCGAAACTAAAACGGTTATAAGTTCCAGTTTGAATTGTTTTGCAATTTCTTCAATTGGTTTAAAAGCAGCACGCTGTTCTTCAATATTATCAAGCATATCGATATAAAGCTCACGAGCATGTTTGTTTTTAAGCCTATCTGAGATCTGCTCATGTAATTCTGCAAGTGGTGTCTGCCCACCAGTGTTGATTTTTGAAACATGAATTGCTCGTTTGCCGCTAATGCCAGAAATTATTTTAAACTCACCTTCATTGAGTGAAAAAGCAGTTTCGCTCAACACGCCATCAAGAATTTGCTCTTTAGTCATTGCTCCAAGGTCAGAAATTTCAAGACCAGTTTGGCTAGCTAATTCTTCAAAGCTATCTCCCAGTTCAATGCCAAGTTCAAATCTTTTTAATGCAGCGTCCGAGTTTAAGATAATTTGCTCAATGTTACGAGTTTCAATTTTTATGTAATTGGCTTTTGTTCGCTCATATTCAGCTATTATTTCTTGCTCAGATAATTGCAAGTTTTTTGCAATGATTGCTGGAGTAAGTGACATAATCTTCACTTCTCGTAGAGTTTGAGTGCGAAAGGCAGACTGATTATCACTCAAATATTGAGCAATTTCAGCTTGAGTAGGATCGCTAGGGGGCAACATATTTTTATCACTCACAATAAAATATTCTATATCACGAGTGTCTGATCCATATCCATCAACTAAAGCAGAAACAGCATTGGGTGCTTTAAAACCTGCAAAAAGACCAATAGATAATTGTTGCCTTTGAGAAGATTTTCTTTGCAAATCAAAATATTCTTTTTCTGTCCAGCCACTTCTTTGTAAAACAGACCTAAAATTCTCAGGTTCAAAATTCCCTAAAGTGCCGCTAAAACTTGGGTCTTGACGCACTAGCGTTCCAAGTCTTTCATCAGAAACACCAAGCTGGAAATCTTTTGCAAGCCCGTTTAAGCTAGCATCAATTGCAAGCTGGTTTATGACTTGTGAGGGAATTCCAAGTGCAATTGCTTGTTCGGAGGTTGGAGTTGAGCCGACTTGCTCAGCCATATTGTTTAATTGAATATTGTAGTTTCTTTGAAATTGCACAGTAGAAATTTCTTCATCACCAACTTTTGCAATTGTATTAAATGAACTACCAGTAAGCACTCCAGAAATACCAAACCCTGCAAGTCCAATTAAAACAAACCCGCCCAATATTTTACCAGGCCAAGTTCTAGCAAAGTTACGTAACCCATCAAGCATTATTCATATTCCTCAAAATAAAAAATTAAAAATGGTTTTTGACCATTGGTTTTTTTTAATAAATTTATTAGACTTATTCATAACAAGAATTATCTAAGTAAGCCCAATAAAATATTTGTTAAGTCGAATTAAGACAATAACAGCCAACTGTCCAATAGTTTGTTTAAGGAAAATAAAAATGAGTGAAACAATTACGCCATTAATCGTAGGAAATTGGAAAATGAACGGGCTAGGGGAGCAGTTAAGTGAAATAACAGCACTTAGCAAAGAGCTTAGTAAATTAGAAAAGCAAAAATGCAAAACCATCATCTGTCCTCCTGCAACGCTAATAAGACCTGCATGCTCAAAAGCTGGAGATAATATCATGATTGGTGGGCAAAATTGCCATGCAGAAATTTCGGGCGCACATACGGGTGATATTAGCGCACAAATGCTAAAAGATGCAGGGGCTAAATATGTAATTGTTGGCCATTCTGAGCGTCGCACTGATTGTTTTGAAACAGATAGCCAAGTTAAAGCCAAGTCTAAAGCGGCTATTGCGGCAAATATTATACCAATTATTTGTGTTGGGGAAAATGAAGAGCAGCGTAAAAGCGGTAATGCAATTGATATTGTATTATCACAAATTAATGGCTCTATTCCTGATGATTTAAAAGGAAATGAAATTGTAGTTGCTTATGAGCCTGTTTGGGCTATCGGAACAGGACTTGTGCCTTCCATAAGTGACATTGATGAAATGCATCTAGCAATTCGCCAAGCATTGGTTAAAAAATTAGGGGAAAATGGTGATAAAACCCCAATTCTTTATGGTGGTTCAATGAAGTCCAGTAATAGTGCGCAAATACTTGAAATTGCTCATGTAAATGGCGGTCTTGTTGGTGGAGCTAGCCTTAAAGCGAGCGATTTTTTTGGCATAATTGCGACAATAAAATAAAACAAGTCAATTTTCTGCTTAAATCTACTGGTAATTAAAGCAAACTAGGTGTAACAGATGGCTAAAATCCATCAAAAAATAAAGCAAACTAAAAATGGCAGAAGTTTTAATTGTTGTATATCTTATAATCGTTCTCGCAATGATCGTCGTAATTTTGCTTCAACGCTCCGAGGGCGGAGCACTTGGCATGGGCGGTGGTAACTCTGGTGGCATGGCTCCCATTCGCACAAATGCAAACCTTTTAACCAGAACAACTGGTATTTTGGCAGCTTTATTCATGGCGACAGCAATTGGCCTGAGCATTGTTCATGATATTGATCGCAATACAAATTCAATTCTTGGCACAACTGAGCAAGGGCAAGAAAATGAGGCTTCAGATAATGTTCTTGATGCTCTAAATTCTATGAGCAGGCAAAATGATAGCTTGATTTTACCGCCAGCAGAGACAGCCCCTGTTGGAACAGCCCCTGTTGATGGCGATGCTCCAAATTTAGCAATCCCTACGGCACCAATTTCTGATCCAAGTTCAACTGCTCCGCAAGCTCCAAGCAATAATTAATTTGAGGGAGATGTTATAATCTCCTTTTTTTTGTGAAATGTTTAAATTTCATATTTCGAATCGCAAGATAAAGGTTTATGGTGATTACCCATGGCTCGTTATATTTTCATAACTGGAGGCGTGGTCTCCTCACTAGGTAAAGGTATTGCTTCTGCGGCACTGGGTGCTTTGTTGCAAGCAAGGGGTTATTCTGTTCGCTTAAAAAAACTTGACCCCTATCTTAATGTTGATCCTGGGACTATGTCACCAACCCAGCATGGTGAGGTTTTTGTAACCGATGATGGGGCAGAAACTGATCTTGATCTTGGTCATTATGAGCGTTTTACAGGCCGCTCGGCCAATCAGCGTGATAATATAACTACTGGGCGTATTTATTCTGATATAATTGCAAAAGAACGCAAAGGGGATTTTTTAGGTGCAACCGTGCAAGTAATTCCGCATGTTACCGATGAGATTAAAAACTTTGTAATTAATGGCAATGAAGAGTTTGACTTTGTTTTATGTGAAATTGGTGGAACAGTAGGTGACATTGAGGCATTGCCATTCTTTGAAGCTATTCGCCAAGTTGGTAATGATTTGCCTCGCGGAGACGCAATTTATATACACCTTACTTTAATGCCCTATATTGCGGCTGCTGGAGAGTTAAAGACAAAGCCAACACAGCATTCGGTTAAAGAATTGCGCTCAATTGGTATTTCTCCTGATATTTTATTGGTTCGTTGCGATAGAGAAATTCCAAAATCTGATAGAAGAAAACTATCTCTTTTTTGTAACGTAAGAGAAACAGCAGTTATTCAGGCTCTTGATGTAAAATCAATATATGATGTGCCAATTGCCTATCATGAAGAAGGCCTTGATAGTGAAGTTTTAACTGCTTTTGCTATTACTGATGCGCCAAAACCAGATCTATCAAAATGGCAAGAAATATCAAGCTATGTCCAAGGGCCTGATGGCGAGGTAACCATAGCTATTGTTGGTAAATATATTGAACTTAAAGATGCTTACAAGTCATTGATTGAAGCACTTACCCACGGTGGAATTGCTAATAAAGTTAAGGTTAATCTTAAGTGGGTTGATAGTGAAATATTTGAAAAAGGAGACCCTGCCTCTTCGCTTGAAAATATTGATGGGATTTTAGTACCTGGAGGTTTTGGTGAACGGGGAACTAGGGGTAAAATTAATGCGGCTCGCTTTGCTCGAGAGCGTAACGTACCTTATTTTGGCATTTGCCTCGGAATGCAATTAGCATGCATTGAGGCGGCGCAAAATACTGCTGGCATGAATAATGCAGGATCAAGTGAATTTGGTCAGACTCAAGAGCCAATTGTTGGTTTAATGACTGAGTGGATAAAAGATAATGCAACTCAAGAAAGAAACAAAAAAACCGATCTTGGCGGAACAATGCGACTAGGGGCTTATCCTGCAACACTAAGACGAGGTAGTCGTATTGCTGATATTTATGGAGAGGTAAATATTTCTGAGCGTCATAGACATCGCTATGAAGTGAATATGGAATATCGTAAAATACTAGAGGCTAACGGCTTGTTATTCTCGGGAATTTCACCAGATGGAAAATTGCCAGAAATTGTTGAGCGCACTGATCACCCTTGGTTTATTGGGGTGCAGTTTCACCCAGAGTTAAAATCTCGCCCGTTTGAACCACATCCGCTTTTTGCTTCATTCATTAGTGCAGCAATTGAACAAAATCGCTTGGTTTAAAGAATATTAAAATAAAAATTAACTGCCATTTTCTTGTCACAATTTAATGGCTTTTGCATTTTCGAAGAGAATGAATTACTTTTTGGGTATTTCATCATTTTCAAATAAACCATAAACATCAACCATAATAATAATGAGTAAGTGACAAAAGTTTGCTTGAGCGTTAAACGCTCGCAAAAATAGTAAAAAGAGATCCCTAAATTATGAAATCCATACAGACCAAACTGGTCAGCCTATTGCTGAGCATAATTCTTATCATGCCTATAATATCGAGCCCAATTTTAATCACTCAGGCTCAAGCCTCGTCTAGTTGCAGGGTTGATGGTTTAAAAAAAGGCACAAGTAAATCACTTAAATCAAATCTTTGCAAAATGAGTAAAGCACTTGGCCCAGTTGAGGTGACAAGTTCTTGCAGAACAAGAAAAGCTAATCGATCTGTTTCAAAAAGCTATCATTTATATAATAGGGGCTGCAAAGCCGCTGATGTGGTGGTTAAAGGCGTCGGTAGAAAAACGATATTAGCTTGGTGGGCGCAAAATGTTGGCGGTGGTCGTGGCTATTATTGCGGTAGACGTTTTGTCCATGTTGATGTTGGGCCAGATAGAACTTGGAAATGGTATTGCGGGTAAGCAATAATTTTGATAAAATAATCTATGGCTCAAATTATCAACCTAAGAAGTGCAAGAAAAAGCAAAAACCGCTCTGATAAAGAAAAAATGGCACAGAGCAGGCGTGTTAAATTTGGGCGCACTAAAAGCGAAAAACAAAAGTCTAATAAACTTAAAACACTTAGTGATAAACATCTTGATGGGCATAAAAAAGATCAATAATTTTATGCCTTTCATTTTTCTTTCAGCAAGAGTATCAATAAGTAAATTCACTCCATTTACAGGGAAAACACATGTCTTCAATCATTGATATTACAGGCCGCCAAATTTTTGATAGCAGAGGCAACCCAACTGTTGAGGTTGATGTAATTTTAGATGATGGCTCTTTTGGTCGAGCCGCAGTTCCATCTGGCGCATCAACGGGCGCACACGAAGCGGTAGAGCTTCGTGATGGCGCAAAAGAATATATGGGCAAAGGCGTGTTAAATGCAGTTGATAATGTAAATACAGCAATTTTTGATGAGCTAGAGGGTATGGACGCTTTGGATCAAATTGAAATTGACCAAGCAATGCTTGAATTAGATGGCACGCCAAATAAAAGTAAACTTGGGGCAAATGCTATTTTGGGTGTTTCACTTGCGGTGGCAAAAGCTGCAGCAGAATCATCAATGCTTCCACTATATCGCTATCTTGGCGGGCCAAATGCCCATATCATGCCAGTACCAATGATGAATATCATCAATGGTGGTGAGCATGCTGATAACCCAATTGATATTCAAGAGTTTATGATTATGCCAATTGGTGCAGCTAATATTGCCGATGCGGTGCGTATTGGCTCTGAAATTTTTCATACCTTGCAAAAAGCCTTAAGCGAAAAAGGCTATAATACAAATGTTGGCGACGAGGGAGGTTTTGCTCCTAATCTAGGCTCAAGCGATGAGGCACTTGGTTTTATTATGAAATCAATTGAAAAAGCTGGCTATACCCCAGGAGAAGATGTGGCCTTGGCTTTGGATTGTGCCGCAAGTGAATATTATAAAAATTCAAAATATGAAATGAAGGGTGAGGGCAAAAGCCTAGATTCAGATGGAAATGTAGAATTTTTGGCTGATCTAGCTAAACGCTATCCAATTATTTCAATTGAAGATGGAATGGATGAAGACGACTGGGAGGGCTGGAAATCACTAACAGATGCAATTGGTGATAAAGTTCAGCTTGTGGGTGATGATTTATTCGTAACCAATTCCGAACGTCTAAGCTCCGGTATAAAAATGGGCGTTGCAAATTCAATTTTGGTGAAGGTAAATCAAATTGGCTCATTAACCGAAACTATGCAAGCCGTAGATATGGCACATCGTGCATCTTACACATCAGTAATGTCACATAGATCAGGCGAAACAGAAGACTATACTATTGCAGATTTGGCAGTAGCATTAAATTGCGGGCAAATTAAAACAGGCTCACTCTCACGCTCAGAACGCCTAAGCAAATATAATCAGCTTATCCGTATTGAAGAGCAGCTTGGAAGTGCCGCAAAATATGCTGGCAGGTCTATTCTGAGGTAAGATAGATATATTCTTGCTCATTTTTAAGTAGTCAATACGGATATAAAAAAATGACACTTCAAATAAGATGAATTAAAAGTTCTGTTTGGAGTAAAATATGTCTATCAATGTTAACAACAACACTAATGCCGCAGTAATAATTCCTGCGACTTCTAAACCTGTGAGTTCATTTACAAGGTTTATGTCAAACGCAATTACAGAAAAAGCAATTGTTGTTAGCGAAAATTCAGAACGTCAAATATTGAGTGCTAATGGTGGGCAGGCTGAATTAGTCAACGTGGGAAATTCATCAAAAACTTTACCAAGAGGCATTTATCATAGTATTCATGGGGCAAATGATAGCCCAAAAATGATGGATGAGGTTAATCAAGCAGCTTTGAATAAAGGCTATAATGTTTACACTTTGGCCTATGATGACCTAGGGGAAACAATGCCAGCGGTAAATGCGTATATTCAAGAGTTGTCAGAGCAGTTAGAGAAAAATCCTAAAATCCCATTAGTAATTTCTGCTCACTCCAAAGGAGCAAGAATTGCACATGTTGCGCTTGGAAATATTTATAAGGAAAACCCAGAACTTTTAAAGGGCAGGCAAATTACAGAAAATCTAGTCAATGGGTATATGGGAGGGCATGAAGGCGCAAATTATTTAGATTATTTGCCAGATATGTTGATTGAAGGACTTGATTCTATTTTTAGTAAATATGGTCACGATAATGCAAGAATGATAATAAATTTATCAGATATGGGATCTGATTCGAAATTTCAAAAAATGCTTGATGCAATAGAATTACCCAGCAATGTGCAAACAAACTATATTTCTAATGAAAATGATTTAATTGCCCCCTTTGAAAATCATGCAAACACACCAGCTTTAAAAAATGCAACCATATTCAAAACTAACAGCAAGCACCCTGATCCAAATAATCTCTATCCGGGTCATACAGCTGATATGAAAAATGAGAATTTAATTGATAGTGTGTTAGTTCCTGTGATTAAATAAAGTTACCTTCATATTTGTAAGCAGCAATTTATGAATGATACAAATAATAGAGCTAAGAAAAAATGAGTTCATCTCAGCAATCTTTTGATAATGATAATAAGCCAACATTGCAACGTAGGTTAACTTTACCGCTTTTAATTCTTTATGGGCTTGGTGTAACCGTTGGTGCAGGAATATATGTTCTTGTTGGCGCAACTGCTGCACGAGCAGGGTTTTATGCGCCTATATCGTTTTTACTTGCGGCCTTTGTGGTGATGTTTACAGGCTTTACTTATTCTGAGCTAAGCACAAGATTTCCTGTTAGTGCAGGGGAGGTAGCCTATGTAAAGAATGGCTTAAATTCACGTTTTTTAGCTGTTTTAGTTGGTTTGCTTGTGGTGACTTCTGGTGTTGTTTCTTCTGCTACTATTTCAATAGGTGCGGCGCAATATTTAAGCAATATTATTGCACTTTCTCCTGAAATATTGATTGTTTTGATTATAGCAGTTTTAGGAATGGTTGCAGCATGGGGTATTTTGCAATCCGTAATAATCGCAGCAATTTTTACAATTATTGAAATAGGCGGGCTGTTTTTTGTAATATATTATGGGTTTACGATAAGGCCTGATTTATTAAGTGAAATTGGCCTGCTTGTGCCACCAATGGAGGTAGCCGCATGGGGAGGAATTGTCTCTGCTGGTCTTTTAGCATTTTTTGCATTCGTTGGATTTGAAGATATTGCAAATGTTGCAGAAGAAGTAAAAAATCCACAAAAGAACATGCCAAGAGCAATTATTTTCACGCTTGTAATTGCCAGTGCAATTTATTTAACAGTGGTTTCAGTTGTAATTTTAGTTGTGCCAATGGATAAATTAAGTCACTCGGTTGCTCCACTTGCATTGGTTTTTGAGAATGCTTCAAACACCACAAAAGGCGCATTTAACATCATTGCTACTATTGCCACAATCAATGGTGTGCTAATTCAAATGATAATGGCATCTCGTGTGCTTTATGGTTTAGCAAAACAGGGTGCTTTACCAAAAAAACTAACCTATATTCACCCAAAAACCCACACGCCGCTTGTCACCACTGCTTTAGTGGCCGCAATAATATTGCTCTTAGCACTATTTTTTCCGATTGATAGCTTAGCGCAATTAACATCACAAATTGTTCTGTTCGTATTTATAATGGTAAATTTAGCGTTGGTTTTTATAAAAATTACTAAAAAAACTAGTGAACAAGATTATTTCAAAGTATCAATTTTAGTGCCAATATTTGGATCAATCTCAAGTCTAGCCTTGCTACTCACTGGATTATTATAGCTTTTTTTAAAGAGCCAGCCACTCAATTTTTTGAACATGTGCATTATTCGCAATTGCTAATATTTGTAATACTCCATCGTTAGCTTTTCCGCTCCACAAGCGTAGCGTTAAACATGCGCCATGACCCTCAACTTGCTCAAATGCTAACCACGCAAGCGGTGTATCTTTTGTTGCTTTTTCTCCAGTCACTTCCATGTGTACTAAAATCCGCCCCTTCACCTCCAAAGGGAAATATTGATAAGTAATTGAATGAAATAAAACTCGTGTAACACCGCTTTTTGCTTCTAAAGAAATATTTTCTTCAACCCAATCCGCTGCATCTGCCTTGTCAATTAAAGGTGGATCAAGCAATGCAATTTTTATTGCCGCTTTTGTGCGCTGCAAACGTTCAGGTTGATCAGGCCAGATATAAGCTAATAATCTTCTTTTGTGGGTTTCATTTGTTATATCTAATGGGTTTAAGTCACAACCATGACGAGTAATAATTTGTGGCATTGAGCGTTTAGGAAAAGATCCATTCCATTTGGGTTTAAGTTTTACCAAAGAATTAGCTTTGCCCATCTTATACTCACCAAACTGATAGCTAAACTTATCCAGCAATAGGTTTAACCCAGCACTAGAGCCAAGCTCAAAAATTGATAAAGACAAGTCAGTTTGTGCTACTATTTCTGCCAAGCCAGCATAAAGAATGCTTGAGCGTGCTATTTCGTTAGTTTGTGGTGGATAATCAAGCCACTTGCAGATTTCTTCATCACGTAGAACAATGGCCGCCACCGCAGCATCAGTGAGTATTTTTTTAGAGGGTAAAGAAGAGGGGGGATAGAGTTTTTCTAATTCAGGTAAACGACCCGTCTGCACCAGCCCATGCAAAGCCCCAGCAAGGCGTAATGCCAAGGCATCACCCATAGCATCTGGTTGTCCTTGCCAATCAAGAATTTTATTGCCTGTATTTGTACTTTTATCTAAGTTTTTGCCAAGCGCTTGCAATAAAAGTGCAGTAAATGGTGAGCCGAGCTTTTCACACCAATATGATTGATTTTCAAAGCTATCACGCACAAGTTTTTCTGTTGTCATGACTATATTTATAAAATCCATTACGCCAAAAGACAAGTTTTCAAAAAAGCAACGGCTTTTTAATAGATTTTACCTATAAATGCGCTCAAACCTAATTAAGAAAATTTACATATGCCAACACGCTTAAAAAGACCATCAATTGTGAAACAATTAGGCTATACACTGCTATTAGCTGGTTTTTTGGTATATATGGGATTTAGTGTTATCTCTGGTCAATATGGCATGAATAGCCAGTCTGAATTGAGGCAAGAGCTTGCTCAGTTGAAAGCTAATAATGCAGGTCTTTTGATTAAAAAAGATGCTTTAAAACACAAAGTTGCACTTTTTAATCCAGAAAGGTTAGATCCTGATATTTTAACTGAGAGGGCTAGAGATCTCTTGGTAATGGTGCATAAAAATGACAGAATAGTAGTGACTTCACCTTAATTACAGTAAATAACCAATAATAAGTTATTTTGGATATTTAACTAAATATTAGTTAATGGTTAAATAAGTTTATGTTTCAGATAATTAAATGTATTTTTTAATTTATATTATTAACTTTGTAAGTGAGTTTTAATAGTTTATGTTACAAAAATCTTATGTAACTTTCAAAACCGGAGATTCATAAATGGTGCGCAAAGCAGCAACAAAAAAAGCCTCAAAAAAATCTAATGCCCCGCAACTTACCAAAGAAGACGATCTTTATGCTTATAAAGAGATGTTGTTAATTCGCCGCTTTGAAGAGAAAGCAGGTCAGATGTACGGCATGGGTCTAATTGGTGGTTTTTGCCATCTATATATTGGGCAAGAGGCGGTGGTTACGGGCATTCATATGGCTTCAAAAGAGGGCGATCAATCCATTACTTCATATAGAGATCACGGGCATATGTTAGTTGTTGGAATTGATCCAAAGGGCGTTATGGCCGAATTAACTGGAGGCAAAGACGGTCTTTCCAAAGGTAAAGGTGGCTCAATGCACATGTTCTCCAAAGAAAAGCATTTTTACGGTGGGAATGGCATTGTCGGGGCGCAAGTTTCACTTGGTACAGGTTTAGCTTTTGCAAATAAATACCGTGGTGATGATAATGTATCGCTAGTATATTTTGGTGATGGAGCGGTAAACCAAGGGCAGGTTTATGAGAGTTTTAATATGGCAAAACTTTGGGACTTACCTGTTGTTTATATAATTGAGAATAATCGCTATGCAATGGGAACATCACTAGAGCGTGGCTCAGCCCAAACTGACCTTTATAAACGTGGTGAAAGTTTTGGAATTCAAGGTGAGCAAGTCGATGGAATGGATATTCGCTTTGTGCGTGAGGCAGCGGCAAGGGCAATTGAACATGCACGCTCTGGAAAAGGTCCTTATATTCTTGAAATGATGACATATCGCTATCGTGGTCACTCAATGTCTGACCCAGCGAAATACCGCTCTCGTGACGAGGTTTCAACTATGCGAGCCGAGCGTGATCCAATTGAGCAAGTAAAGGCTAGAATTTTGGAAAGCAAATTTGCTAGCGAAGATGAATTAAAGTTGATTGAAAAAGAAGTTCGGGCAGTTGTTGTTGAAGCTGCGGATTTTGCTACGAATAGTGAGCAACCAGACGCAAGCGAGCTTTATACCGATATAACAATTAACGATGTGCAGGAGTAAAAGATATGTCGATAGAAATTTTAATGCCTGCATTATCACCAACAATGGAAGAGGGAAATCTCGCCAAATGGTTGGTGAAAGAAGGCGATAGCGTAACTTCAGGCGATATTATTGCTGAAATAGAAACTGACAAGGCAACGATGGAAGTCGAAGCGGTTGACGAGGGTATCATTGGCAAAATCTTAGTAGCTGAAGGTTCTAAGGGCGTAAAAGTAAATGCGCCTATTGCTGTGTTGATTGAAGAGGGGGAGAGTGTAGGGGATATTGATAAAGTGAAACCTGAACCTGTCTCCGCCCCTCTCCCTGAGCCTGTCGAAGGGCGAGAGCAAGCAAACTCCGCACCAACATTCACTCCAGCAAATGACCCTGATCTACCAGATGATGTTGAAATGGTAGAAATAACTGTGCGCCAAGCATTAAACGAAGCTATGGCAGAAGAAATGCGCTCTGATGGTGATATTTTCATTATGGGTGAAGAGGTCGCACAATATCAAGGTGCATATAAAATCACTCAAGGGCTTTTAGATGAATTTGGTGAAAAACGAGTGATTGATACGCCAATTACCGAGCATGGATTCGCTGGCATTGGAGTTGGGGCAGCTTTTGCTGGTTTAAAGCCAATTGTTGAATTCATGACATTTAACTTTGCGATGCAAGCAATCGATCACATTATCAATTCAGCCGCAAAACAGCTTTATATGTCTGGTGGGCAGGTGAATGCGCCAATTGTTTTTCGTGGTGCAAATGGTCCAGCCTCTCGTGTTGGTGCGCAGCACAGCCAAGATTTTTCAAGCTGGTACGCACAAGTTCCAGGCTTAATTGTAATTGCACCATATAGTGCGGCTGACGCAAAAGGATTGTTGAAAGCGGCCATTCGCTCACCAAATCCTGTTGTTTTTTTAGAGAATGAATTGCTTTATGGTGTTGAATTTGAAGTGCCAAAACTTGATAATTTTGTGCTTCCAATCGGCAAAGCACGCATTGTAAGGCAAGGAGCGGATGTTACCATCGTATCATATTCAATGGGCATGAAATACGCCTCTGATGCGACAGAAAAATTAGTCGCTGCAGGTGTTGATGTAGAGTTAATTGATTTGCGAACTTTGCGCCCACTTGATATGGAAACGGTGTTGACCTCAGTTAAAAAAACTGGGAGATGCGTTATTGTAGAAGAGGGTTGGCCAACTTGCTCAATCGCCTCTGAAGTTAGTGCGCAAATTATGGAGCAAGCATTTGATTATCTTGATGCGCCAGTGATGCGAATTTCAGGTAAAGACGTGCCAATGCCTTATGCCGCCAATCTCGAAAAATTAGCATTGCCAAATGCAGATGAAGTTGTTGCGGCAGTGAATGCTGTTACTTATCGGTCTTAAGGGGAAAAATAATGCCAATTAATATAACAATGCCAGCCCTTTCGCCAACAATGGAAGAGGGCATTTTAGCCAAATGGCTCGTAAAAGAAGGTGATAGTGTTTCTGCTGGAGATATAATTGCCGAAATTGAAACCGATAAAGCAACGATGGAAGTCGAAGCGGTTGATGAGGGAATTATTGGTAAGATTTTGGTTGCTGGCGGCACTGAAGGCGTGAAGGTGAATGCGGTGATTGCGATTTTGCTTGAAGAGGGTGAGAGTGTTGGGGATATTGGCGAGGTTAAATCTGCACCTATCCTTCGACAAGCTCAGGATGAGGGGCTGGGAGTTGCGTCTGAAGTTGCCTCAAGCTCTTCATCTCACCTCACCTCAAGTTCCTTACCTCACCCCACCTCAAACTCCTTACCTCACCCTGAGCTTGTCGAAGGGCGAGGTATGGCAGATGTGATGGGTAAGAGAATCTTCGCCTCCCCACTAGCAAGACGTATAGCAAAAGAAGCCAATATCGATATTAGCGCAATTTCTGGCACTGGCCCAAAGGGTCGCATAATAAAATCTGATGTTGAAAAAGCTAAAATTTCAGGCGTGCCAACTAAAAGCGCAGGCAAAACACCCGCCATTGCCTCTGGTATGGGAAGTGATGCTGTTAAAGCACTTTATGAGAAAGGCACTTATGAAGTGCGACCAAATGATGGAATGCGCACAGTGGTTGCTGCTCGCCTCACTGAAGCAAAACAAACCATACCACATTTTTATCTAAATGTTGAATGCAACCTTGATAATTTGCTTGCAGCAAGAGCAGAAATAAATGCATCTGCTCCAAAAAATAAAGAGGGTAAACCAGAGTTTAAACTCTCGGTAAATGACTTCATCGTAAAAGCATGGGCATTAGCGTTGCAAAAAGTGCCAGATGGAAATGCGACTTGGGCAGGCGATAGTATTTTATATCATAAAGCAAGTGATGTTGCGGTTGCCGTAGCGGTGCCAGGTGGTTTATTCACTCCTGTTGTAAGGGGAGCAGAAAATAAATCACTTAAAGAAATTTCAGAAGAAGTACGTGACTATGCAATGCGTGCAAAAAGCAAAAAACTAGCCCCTCATGAATATCAAGGCGGATCAACTGCTATTTCAAATCTTGGCATGTTTGGCATTAAACAATTCTCAGCTGTTATCAACCCTCCACACGGTACAATTTTGGCAGTTGGAGCGGGGAGTGAGCGTGTGTATGCAGATAAAGGTCAGATAAAAACAGGAATAATAATGGACGTAACATTATCTTGCGATCATAGATCAGTTGATGGAGCATTAGGAGCATTAATGCTTGATGCGTTTAAAAAAATGATTGAAAACCCAGTAATGATGCTGGCTTGAAATTAAAAGGTACTAAAAATGTCAAATATACCACATGAAATACTCGTAGAATTCCCTGAATTTGCAGATAGAATTAGCGATCTAAAAACAAATAATGCTCATTTTGCAAAACTTTATGATGATTATTATGAAGTGAATAAAGCAATTCACTTGGCAGAAACAAATATTGAGCCAACCGATGATTTTAATATAGAAAATATGCGAAAAAAACGCATGATCTTAAAAGATGAAATTTATCAATTGCTAAAAGCATAATTTAGAGGGTCTAATGTCAAATTCTAACGATACTAGTATTTATGATATTATTGTTATTGGTTCGGGGCCAGGCGGATATATAGCTGCCATTCGTGCTAGTCAATTAGGGCTAAAAACAGCTATTGTTGAACGTGAACATATGGGCGGCATATGCCTTAACTGGGGCTGTATTCCAACTAAAGCATTGCTTCGATCGGCTGAAATTTATGACCATATGGTGCATGCAAAAGACTATGGCTTAAAGGCAGAAAAATTTAGTGCTGATATTGATGCTGTGGTTAAACGTTCGCGTGGTGTAACAGCACAAATGGCAGCTGGTATTGGCTTTTTAATGAAGAAGAATAAAGTTGATGTCATTTGGGGTGAGGCGATAATTGATGGCAAGGGCGAGGTTAGGGTTGAAAAAACTAAAAAACCAATCACTGAGCCACAAAATACAATCCCAAAAGGTATTTTACCAATTGGTACTTATAAAGCAAAAAATATCATAATTGCGACAGGCGCACGTCCTCGTGTGTTACCTGGAATTGAGCCAGATAATGATAAAATCTGGACTTATTTTGATGCGATGAAACCAAAAACTATACCAAAGTCTATTGTTGTTATGGGGTCAGGGGCAATAGGTATTGAATTTGCCTCATTTTATCGTTCTATGGGTGTTGAAGTTACTGTTGTTGAGTTGCTCTCGAACGTCATGCCAGTAGAAGATGAAGAAATATCAAAGCTGGCAAAAAAACGTTTTGAAAAGCGTGGCATGCGTATCTTAACAGATACAAAAGTAGCCAAAATAGAAAAAACAAAAAAAGGCATTATTGCTCATGTTGAGCTTAAAAATGGCAAAGTTGAAAAAATTGAAGCTGAAAAACTAATTTCAGCTGTTGGTGTTCAGTGTAATATCGAAAATTTAGGTCTTGAAAAGCTAGGTGTAAAAATTGAAAATGGCGCAATTGTAACCGATGGTCATGGGCGAACAAATATATCTGGCATTCATGCAATTGGCGATGTTGCAGGGCCACCAATGTTGGCACACAAGGCCGAGCATGAAGCTGTGATTTGTGTTGAAACAATTGCAGGGCAAAAAGTTCACGTTCTTGACAGAGAGAAAATTCCAGGTTGTACATATTGTGACCCACAAGTAGCAAGCGTTGGCTTAACTGAAGCAAAAGCAATCGAGCAGGGGCGCAAGATAAAAATTGGCCGATTTCCATTCATTGGTAATGGCAAAGCAGTTGCACTTGGTGAGCCTGATGGAATGGTAAAAACTATTTTTGATGAAAAAACTGGTGAATTACTGGGTGCGCACATGATTGGTGCAGAGGTTACGGAACTTATTCAAGGCTTTGTTATTGCTATGAATCTCGAAACAACTGAAGAAGAATTAATGCACACAATATTTCCGCACCCAACTTTATCTGAAACAATGAAAGAATCAGTACTTGATGCCTATGGAAAAGCACTTAATATGTGATTATATATTGAAAGATGTTGTGTGTTTTGAGAGAATTTCAGAAAAATCATTCATCATCTTATTTCAGCCCTCACCCTTCGACAAGCTCAGGGTGAGGTGGAGCATGTGGCTTAAGGGTAGAGTGTAGTTTAAAAAAGGAGAAAAATATGTGGGGTTTTATTTTTGCAATTATCATCGGCGGTGTAGCAGGAACGCTTGCGGCACGTTTTATGAAGGCTGATAATTCGCTAATTTTAAATATCATACTTGGTGTTTCTGGCTCATTTATATTGAACATTATTCTTGGACTAGTATTTGGGCTTTGGGACGGTAATTTCCTTTGGAGTTTACTAGTAGGTTTCATTGGTGCTAGTGGGCTTATTTGGGCTTATCGCGAATATCAAAGGCGTAAATAACTTTTAAAGAGGAATTATAATGTCAACTGCAAAAAAAGTATTTTTGTGGATTTTTGGAGCATCTATATTACTTGGCCTTGTTTTAGGAGTTGTTAATTTAATTGTCCCAGAGGCTGTTTCTGTTTCCTTAAATGACAAAAATGTTGAGGGCTTGAAGGCTCTTCTTACTGCGCTGTTTAGTGCTGCAATTCCTGGTATTATTTTTGGCCTTTTTGCTGCTGGAATAACTGCGATATTCTCCAAAAAAAAGAAAGACTAGGATAGTTTATGGTCACTTTGTTTGATGCTTCAAAAAAGCCTGCTCGTCACCCAGAAAAGGCTCATAGGCCTGACAATGAAATTTTGCGAAAACCTGACTGGATAAGGGTAAAAGCACCTGGAACAAAAGTTTTTAAAGAAACTCAAAAAACAATTCGTGATAATGATATTGTCACTGTTTGCTCTGAAGCAGCATGCCCAAATATTGGCGAGTGTTTTGATAAAAAACATGCCTCGTTCATGATAATGGGTGAAATTTGCACTCGTGCTTGTGCTTTTTGTAATGTGGCAACTGGTAAACCGTATCCTCTTGATAAAAACGAGCCGAAAAATGTAGCCAATGGCGTTGCTAAACTTGGGTTAAATCATGTGGTTATTACTTCTGTAGATCGAGATGATTTAAACGATGGAGGGGCAGAGCATTTTGTTGATGTTGTTGAAGCAATTAGAGAAAAATGCCCAGATACTACAATCGAACTTCTAACTCCTGATTTTTTAAAAAAAGAAGGCGCATTAGAAAAAGTGGTGGCGGCAAAGCCAGATGTTTTTAATCATAACCTTGAAACCGTGCCGTCAAATTATCTTAGCATCTGCCCAGGATCTCGTTATTTTTATTCAATTCGACTGCTTCAGCGAGTAAAAGAGCTTGACCCTAATATGTTCACAAAATCAGGGATTATGGTTGGTTTAGGAGAAACTCGCAATGAAGTGTTGCAGTTAATGGACGATCTTCGAAGTGCAAATGTAGATTTTTTAACCATTGGTCAGTATTTAGCACCTAGCAGAAAACATCACCCTGTGAAAAATTTTGTCACTCCAGAAGAGTTTAAAGCGTATGAAACCATTGCCTATTCTAAGGGTTTTTTGCTAGTTTCAAGCTCGCCACTCACTCGCTCATCTCACCATGCAGGCGATGATTTTGAAAAATTACGTATGGCAAGATTAGCTAAATTAAGTTAATTATAAGACTTTCAACCTATTAGGTATTTCATGCAACGAATAGCAATTTTGGGACCATGCGGATCTGGTAAATCAACCCTCGCAATCAACTTGTCTGCAATAACTGGCTTACCTCTTATCCACCTTGACCAAGAATTCCACCTTCCTAATTGGGTTGAGAGGACTGATGAGGAGTGGTCAAATATACATGCCAAATTAATTTCTAAAAAAAATTGGATTATAGATGGGAACTATAGCCGAAATGTTGGTGCTCGTTTGAAACGTGCAAATATGGTAATATTATTTGATATGCCAACATGGCTTTGTTTATATCGTGTAATAAAAAGAGTAATTATTAATAATGGCAGGGTACGTGCGGATTCTGCAATCGGGTGTAGAGAGAGGATTGATTTAGATTTCTTACTATATGTCTTTAATTTTAGGCGCACCCAATTAGCAAAAACCCTGAAACTGATTGAGCAAAGACCAAAAAATACTGAACTTATAATTGTGAAATCTAATAAAGATTTGCAAAAAATCTACCAAAGATATATTCTGAATTCAAAGCAAGGGCGCAATTATCAAACAGGTTAAATGTTTAAATGCCAAAACTTAATTTTACTCGCCATGTTCCCTTCACACCAGAACAAATGCTCTCACTTGTTTCTGATTTAAAGGCTTATCCTGACTTTGTGCCTAACTGCTCTGATATGCAGGTAAGAAATGATGGCGATGATAAGCTAGCAAAAATGTCAGTAAAATTTGGACCAATAGAGCAGGCGTATACTTCTCGTGTTAGTATAGATGAGGCAGATGGAGTGGTTCGTGCAGTTGCGCTTGATGGGCCTTTTTCGCACCTATATAGCGGCTGGAAATTTGAAGCTGAGGAGCAGGGCACTCTAGTAGAGTTTGATATTGATTTTGGGTTTTCAAATCGCCTTATCGCCGCTGTTGCAGAGCCTGCTTTTTCAAAAGTTCAAGATGAAATTTTAGATGCATTTATTAGTGAAGCAGAGCGGCGATTTAGTTAGTTTACTATTTTAAAATTCCCAAGAGAATGACGATGATGCTTTAAAGTCATTATTGGCATCATTTTCAACTTTGAATTTAGTAGAAAGCCCGTTATCTGCTTTATATGTAACAGATGAATCTACATATGTATTAGTTTGATCAGTTTCGGTATTCCTAACTAAACTCAAACCACTATTTGCAGACCATTTGTCATTAAAACTATAATCACCATCAATAGAGGTTGAGTATTCTTCATTATTATTCACAAAACGATTATCATCTTTAAAACTTGCAGAAAGTGTCACAGATGCATCATCACTAATATCTGTTTTGGAAGAGGCATCAAAATTTAATTCACCCTCTGTATTGCCGCTTGCAGATGTTTTTAATCCGTTATCATTGCTCCAAGATGCATTAGCAGTATACAAAGGCGAAGAGCCATCAGTAAACTCTGCATTTACACCAGTAGTAACACCATTATCAAAATCCTGAGATACACCCGCATTTAATACTGGATTAGAATTTTCAGTGAATTTTACGCTTGACTTTATGCTCGCTCCATCATCACCAGCCCATTTTCCGCCAACTGACATGTAGGAAGCTGCATCACCTTTTTCGTTAATATCTGTGCCTATTTCATTATTCAAAGAAAAATTATCGGTGACGCTTGTGTTGGTTTTAAAATTGATATTGTGAGTTGTATCACCTTCTTTTTCCCAACTAGCATCACTTCCTTCATAGTTTAGGCTAACATTCGTATTATCTGAAACATCAGCCTTAATACTAGCAGTAATTTTACTGTCTTTGTCGGTTGTTCCCCCAAGTGAAATGCGTGTTTTTATATTCTCAAAAAATGATTTATCTTCAGTTTCACTATTTGATACATCTTTATTTGAAGTGGCAATAGGCTTAGATTCTGGTACAGATACACCTTCAACAAATGTCTCATTGCCATTTTCATCTACTTCAAAATAACCGCTGCTTAAATCTGAATTTGGAACTTCACTATATGTTGTTGCCAACTTAAATTTTGAGAGATCCTCATCTCTAATTATTTCTCCATCTGCATAATCTTTTTGCATTGAACTAGAGCTGCTAGAGGGTTGGTTATATGTTTGCTCATAAGATATATCATCATCATTAAATTCTTCATCTTCACCAAGCAGGATATAATCTTTTCCCTCAATGCCTTCAATATTATCGTATGTTTTTGCTAATGGAATATGATCTAAATTATTTTGCTCTTGAGAAACAGCAGAATCAAATTGACTAGAACTTGGAGAATGGTTTGAGTTAATATTCTGAGTATTATTATTAGCTGCTGAAAAATCCATTATATATATCCCATTATTGTGAACTTATCTGAAATATAATGGGATTCTATTTTAAAACTATCCGTATTGAATACGGATAT
>JAMONZ010000090.1 GCA_027066315.1 Hyphomicrobiales bacterium | reverse complement strand
CAATGATAAAATGCCTAATGTTGAATTGTTTGAAACTTACGCAGGAGAAACCAATTCAATTCTTTATCAATATGTTGCTATGATTTTGAATGATGGAAATCAGATAAAAAATGGCGATGCGGCTGGGTATATTGGTGTAGCTCATGCACTTATTGGCCATGTTAATGCTCTGGGTTATAATGCCGCTCGTTCTCGTTTGTTTTTGCCGATAGATGTTTTTAAGGCACACGGAATTAGTGGGCAGCAAATATTTGAGGGTAAAAAAAGCAAGCAGTTAGATGCAGCGATAGCGGATTTTTGTGAGATGGCACAAGATCACCTAAAAAAGAGCAGGGCGGCAATAAAACTTTTGCCAAAAAATACTCATGTGGCTTTTGCCTATTTTTTTGTTTTAGAAAAGCAACTTAATTTGTTAAAAAAGCAAAAGAGCTTCGCCTTAAAATCAACAAAATCTCTGTCAAACTTCAAAATATTATTAAGTCTAGTTTTTAGGTCGCAGCTTTAGAGGGATAATTTAGGGAAATGAGCATTTGGCTTAAGAAACTAGAAAATTTTGCACCAGATATTTCAGGTGTAACCAAAAAATTTCCTTTAACAATAATATTTTTAGCAATTGGCACTTTGCTGGTCATCGCCCTAACCAATGATTTTTTACCTGAAAAAGGTGATTTTTGGCCTCTTATGGCACTCGGTTTTTTTACTGCAGCAATTTTTGCAACTGCTGGGCGGCTATTTTCTCAAAGCCGAGGTGGAAATATTATTTCGATAATGTTTTTAGAAATTATTATTCCGATAGCAGTAATTAGCTCAATGCAAATTAAATCTTTTTCGTTGTTTTTTCCATTTTTCTTGCCGATCATTGGTGTCCTTTGGCTTTCTATCTCGCCTTTTACAAAAATTGGCAAAGGAGAGGAACGCCAGAAAATCCAAGATAAATTTTGGATAGTTAATCATCGTGCGGTTGCTTCAGCCATTATTGCTGGGGCTGGGTTTTTAATCATTGCTTTGGGTGTTGTTGCAATCGAGCGTTCTTTATATTTTTTGTTTGGCCTTGATATATCAAAGATATTTTACGAATATCTTCTTCCCTTTTCAGGCTTATTTTTAGTGCCACTTTATTGGCTTTCTACAACTCAAGATTTAGACAAGATAAGTGCAAACGAGCTAGAAAGTCCTGATTTTATTTCAAAAGCCATTGGGTTTTTAGGGCAGTTCTTGTTTGTGCCATTTCTTCTTGCCTATGCGCTTATTTTGCTAGTTTACGCTGTTCAGATTGTTTTCACGCAAGAATTACCCGTTGGCACACTTGGCTGGATGGTGCTTGGATTTACTATTACTGGTGCTGTTGCATGGCTTTTGGTTTATCCAAGTTTTATGCACCAAAAAACTTTGGTACGACTTTTCCGCTTCTCTTGGTTTTGGCTCACATTAATTCCACTTATTATGTTTGCAATAGGGGTGTATATAAGAGTTCAAGCATATGGCCTAACTGAACCACGCATGTTGCTCATCGCTGGAGGAGTATGGGCAATATTATTATCAATTTTATTTCTATCTAATAAATTGGCTGATATTCGCCTTATGCCATTGCTTGCTTGTGTGATTTTTTTGGTTTTAAGTATGGGCCCTTTTAATATTTCAAACTTGCCAATTATCAACCAAGCAGCAAGGTTGCAAAGTGCAATCAGCAACGCTATCCCTATAGCTCAAAGCACTTTTGAAAACCCTCAATGGAGTAAAGAAGGCGCAAAAAAAGCCATTGGTGCTTTGACATATTTATATAATGATGATGCTGGAAAAGTGAAATTGCAGGATTTATTTAGTCAAAATGGGTTGGAGTATAACCCAACTTACTCTTTATTAGACCAATTGAAACAACTTAAACTTGATAGCTTTAAGAGTGAAGATGCAGATATATTTCACTCACTAGAGCCCGTTAATAATAATTATCCAAACCTATATGATACGCCATATTATCTAGGAGGAGTTGAGATATATAAACATGCCTCTATGCCTGTTTATATTGGAGAGTTGGGATTTGGAGTTTCACCAAAAGCAATAAATATTAACACTAAAAACTCAGAGGTAATAAGTATTAAACTTGCGGATTGGCTAAAAGAGCAGGAAGATGAGCTTCTTACTAATCCAGAGATAAATTTCACAATTGATAATATAAATTATCGTTTAATAGTAGAATTTATTGCCTTTAATAAGAATTCTAGTGATGACTTGGATTTAGAAAGACTTGAAGCATTATTATTTAGCTCTGAGAAACCTTCAGCCAAGTAGCAACATCATTTAATGCACGATTAGAAACAGCTTTCTTTTTGACCTTTTTTCGATCTGCCTTGCGCCAACGTTTAACACCTTCTGGCTTAATGACTTCAATATCAGGCATAAGCCCAAAATTGATATTCATCGGCTGAAAAGATTTAATTTTTCTTTTCTCATCAACGCTATCAGGAATATGCCCTGCTGTGATGTGGTTTACCAACGAGCCAAGTGCTGTTGTTTTAGGCGGAGTAGAAATCGTTTTCCCTAAAGCATCTGCTGCCGCCAAACGACCTGTCACCAGCCCCATTGCCGCACTTTCAACATAACCCTCAACTCCAGAAATTTGCCCAGCAAAGCGCAAGCGTGGGTCAGCCTTTAGGCGTAAATCAGAGGTTAGAACTTCTGGCGAATTTAAAAAAGTATTCCTATGTAATCCTCCAAGGCGAGCAAACTGTGCATTTTGCAGCCCAGGGATCATGCGAAGAATTTCTGTCTGCGCACCATATTTTAGCTTGGTCTGAAACCCAACCATATTCCACAAACTGCCAAGCGCATTATCTTGGCGCAATTGCACAATCGCATAGGGCTTTACATCTGGATCATTAGGGTTAGTCAAACCAACAGGTTTCATGGGTCCAAAACGAAGCGTTTCTCGCCCACGTTCTGCCATCACCTCGATAGGCAAGCAGGCCTCAAAATACGGCGGGGGTGTCGGGGCAGCAACCGCAGGTTGTGACGGCGACATTAAAGATTGCGGGGGTGTCGGGGAAGCAACCGCAGGTTGCGAGTGCGACGAGTGTAAAGGTGTATTTTCCCAATCTTTAAACTCAGTTTTTTCGCCATCTAGCAATGCATCAATAAAAGCGTTATACTCACCCTCATTCATTGGGCAGTTCAAATAATCTGCTCCCGTGCCACTAGGGCCAATTTTATCATAACGAGATTGCGCCCATACAATATTTCTATCAATGCTTTCATTATGAATTATTGGAGCAATAGCATCAAAAAATGATAGAGAATCTTCTCCACTTATTTCAACAATAGCTTTTGCTAATTTTGGTGAGGTCAAAGGGCCTGTTGCAATAATAACATTGTCCCATTCAAGGGGTGGCAAACCATCAACTTCACCTCGCTCAATTACAATATTGGGGTGATTTATAATTGCATTTGTAACCGCATCAGAAAATGCATGCCTATCTACCGCCAAAGCACCACCCGCAGGTATTGTATGTGCATCTGCACAAGCCATGATGATAGAATTGCAGCGGCGCATTTCTTCGTGTAAAAGACCAACCGCATTATATTCAAAATCATCAGATCGAAAAGAATTTGAACAAACCAATTCGGCTAAACTATCTGTTTGATGAACATCGGTTTTTTTAACTGGGCGCATTTCGTGCAGAATTACTTTTGCGCCTTGCTCGGCTGCTTGCCATGCGGCTTCTGATCCAGCTAAACCGCCACCAATGATATGAATAATGTTTGAATTGTTTTTTATCATGTCACCACTTAACAACACTAATAAGGGATAGCAATAAAAGAAAACCCGCTACCTCATAATAAGGTAACGGGTTTGACTTTGGAAATGAAATTTACTTTAGATCATGCGTGCATGGTCACGTGCAATGCGCACAATATCACCACGATTGATGCCAAGATCGTTAAGTGAACGGCTATCTAATGCATTAAGTTCACGAACTGTGCGTTGGTAAGATGCCCATTTTTTTAGTGATTTACGAATACCCATAATATTTCTCCTTATATCTGCATTTAAGAAAATTCAAATGCAATTGTTTGATTAACTAAATAAAGAGCAATATCGTTTGGTGAAAACCGTGTAGCTCTTTTGTTATGACTTTTATATAAGATGATATTATCAACTTGAGCAGATGTTATTATAGCAATTCTGTTATGCAAAAATTGCATAGCGGGTTAATGAGTGGTTACTTTTAAGGCCGTTTTTCTAGTGCTTTTTTTAAGAAATGCCCAGTATATGATTTTTTGATCTTTGCAATATCTTCTGGAGTTCCAAAACCAACAATCTCACCACCTCCATCACCGCCTTCAGGGCCAAGATCAATGACCCAGTCAGCTGTCTTTATCACATCAAGATTATGTTCAATGACAGCAATAGTATTTCCATTATCCACCAATTCATGCAGCACATCGAGAAGTTTGGCAACATCATGAAAATGCAAACCAGTAGTAGGCTCATCAAGCATGTAGAGAGTGCGACCAGTTGCTCTTTTGGAAAGCTCTTTACTAAGTTTTACTCTTTGAGCTTCGCCGCCAGAAAGGGTAGTTGCAGGCTGTCCGATTTTTATATAACCAAGCCCAACTCTTTGCAAAGTTCGCATTTTTTCTCGAATATTAGGAATGGCTGAAAAAAATTCAACACCATCATCAACAGACATATCTAAAATATCAAAAATATTTTTCCCTTTAAAAGTAACCTCTAGTGTTTCTCTATTGTAGCGTTTGCCAGAGCAAGTGTCGCACTCAACATAAACGTCGGGTAAAAAATGCATTTCAATTTTTAGCACTCCATCACCGGAGCATTTTTGACATCTTCCCCCCTTAACATTAAACGAAAATCTACCCGGCCCATACCCCCGTGTCTTTGCTTCTGGTAATCCTGCAAACCACTCACGAATTGGAGTAAAAGCACCTGTGTAAGTAGCTGGGTTTGAGCGTGGAGTTCTGCCGATTGGCGATTGGTCAATATCAATCACTTTATCGATAAACTCTAACCCCAGCAATTCTTCGTGCGGGGAAGGGGTGAGGCGAGCACCATTAAGACGGCGTGCAATGGCTTTGTAAAGAGTATCAACCATCAAAGTGGATTTGCCGCCGCCAGAAACACCAGTTATGCAAACAAAAGTTCCAAGTGGAATATCAACTGAGATATTTTTTAAATTATTGCCTGTTGCTCCTTTAAGTGAAATTTGTCGCTCTTTATTAATTTTGCGCCTGTGTTGCGGAATATCAATTTTCATTTTTCCACTAAGATATTTCCCAGTTAGAGAATTTTCATTATTTAAAATATCTTGTGGGCTACCTTGAGCCACAATTTCACCACCATGCACCCCAGCTCCAGGGCCAATATCTACCACATAGTCAGCAGTTAGAATTGCTTCTTCATCATGCTCAACAACAATCACGCTATTTCCCAAGTCGCGCAAACGTCTAAGAGTTTCGAGTAACCGTGCATTATCTCGTTGGTGTAGGCCGATTGATGGCTCATCAAGTACATAAAGCACGCCTGTAAGCCCCGAGCCAATTTGAGAGGCCAAGCGAATACGCTGGCTCTCGCCGCCAGAAAGTGAACCAGAACCTCTAGAAAGTGTCAGATAATCAAGACCTACATCGTTTAAAAAATTTAAGCGATCTTGTATTTCCTTAATAATTATCTGGCCGATTTTATTTTGAGTATCGTTTAAATATTGTGGTAAATCCAAGAACCATTGCCAAGCCTCTTTTATTGACATTTGTGAAACTTCACCAATATGCAAACCCGCAATTTTTACTGCTAATGTTTCGGGCTTAAGCCTATATCCATTGCAAGAGGAGCAGGGGGCAAAGGACATATATTTTTCAATTTCCTCACGCATTCCACTGCTTTCCGTTTCTTTATAGCGGCGATCTAGATTTCCAACTACACCTTCAAAAACCTTTGTGGTTTTATAGTTTCGCAAGCCATCATCATAGACAAAATCAATTTTAGTCCTACCTGTTCCAAATAAAATTGCATTAGCAACCTTTTTTGGTAAATCCTCAAACGCAGTGCTTGTACTTGCTCCATAATGGTTAACAATCGCATTTAATGTTTGCACATAATATGGTGCAGATGATCTTGACCATGGCGCAATTGCTCCTCCCTCAAGTGATTTAGTTTTATCAGGCACAACCATATCCGCATCTACTTTGTGCTTTTTTCCTAAGCCATCACATTTTGGGCAAGCACCATGTGGGTTATTAAATGAGAATAAACGTGGCTCAATTTCTTCAATTGTAAAGCCAGAAACAGGACATGCAAATTTTTCAGAAAAAACAATTCGCTCCGCCTCGCCTTTGTCATTTGTATTATCAGCTAGTTCTGCAACTGCTAAACCATCTGAAAGATTTAAAGCAACCTCAAAGCTATCAGCCAAACGTGTGCCAATATCCTTGCTTGATACCAATCTATCAACCACAATTTCAATTGTGTGTTTTATGTTTTTATCAAGTGCAGGTGTTTCGTCAATTTCATAAAACTGACCATCAATTTTTACACGTAAAAATCCACGTTTTTGTAAATTGACTAATCCTTTTACATATTCGCCCTTTCTATCTCGCACAATTGGCGCAAGTAAATAGAACCGAGTGCCTTCTTTTAATGATAAAATTCTATCAACCATTTCTGAAATAGACTGTGATGAAATTGGCTTGCCAGTAGTAGGAGAATACGGCACGCCAACCCGAGCAAAAAGCAAACGAAGATAATCATAAATTTCAGTAACCGTGCCAACAGTTGAACGTGGATTTTTTGATGTTGTTTTTTGTTCAATTGAAATGGCGGGTGAAAGACCCTCAATTCGCTCAACATCGGGCTTTTGCATCATTTCTAAGAATTGACGAGCATAGGCAGAAAGGCTTTCGACATATCTTCTTTGTCCCTCGGCATAAATAGTATCAAAAGCCAATGAGGATTTGCCAGAGCCAGATAGCCCAGTCATTACAATTAAGCTATCTCGTGGAAGTGTCACGTCAACAGACTTGAGATTATGCTCTTTTGCCCCACGAACAATTATTTGGCGGTTTTGATGGAAATTTTGTGTAGGCAAATTGGACATAAAATACTCTTTAAATAAACTAGGTTAAATAATCAAAATTAAGCAAAATTGTAAAAATAGAAATCTTAAATAAGGGAGGAATACTCATTCACACTAATATTTTCCCTTGAAATATGAAATGAGAGAAATCTAGAAAATATCTATATAAAAAACAAAACCATCAACAATTATAACTAGTCATAAAAATATGACAATAAATAACATCATGCAAGTATCAAGTAATATCATAACTAAACTATCATCACGTAATTATAAGAAATTTGAATTTTATTCATTAGACCTCGAATCAACTACTTGTTACAGGAACATAAGCAGAACATTTGGATGATTGTCAATGCAGAATAAATAATTATTTTTCCACAAAAGATAAATATTTCACTTGACAATGCAAGAACAAAAAGAGAACGTGCAATTAGTCAGATTGTGGATAATTTTTAAACAGATTGCTTATTTAGTGACATAGTTGCACTAAGGATTGAAATTTACTTATAGTATTATAACTGGTTTGTGCTGATTAACTAGCAGATTGCAGTTTGGATCATTTGAAAAGGAAGAATTATGGCGGGTAGTGTTAATAAAGTAATCCTTATTGGCAATTTGGGGGCAGACCCTGAAATTAGACAAACTACAGCAGGCAAGCCTATTGCTAATTTAAGAATTGCGACATCTGAAAATTGGAAAGATCGCAATACAGGAGAGCGCAGAGAAAAAACTGAATGGCATCGTGTTGTAATTTTTAATGAGGGTCTAGCTAGAATAGCTGAGCAATATTTAAAAAAGGGGTCTAAAGTATATATTGAGGGTCAATTGCAAACTCGCAAATGGCAAGATCAATCTGGACAAGATAAATATACTACCGAAATCGTTTTGCAGGGTTTTAATTCAACTCTTACGATGCTCGATGGGCGTGGAGAAAATCAAGGTGGAGGATTTTCTGGCTCTTCTAGTAGTGGGCAGGGTAGCTCAAGTAGTCCGTCGGCAAGCGCACCAGCATTTGATGATGCTGGCGGCAGTGACGATATTCCATTTTAAAGGGCGGCCATTTGTAGATATTTCAAGCTATTAGCGTCCCTACTATTGGGCGTTTTAAGCTATGACACTTAAGTTTTGAACAATTGACTTTCGGGTAGTTCTAAGTGTTTTACAGATAAAGCATTGGATAGCATAAATTTTTTAAGTTTTGCAGTAAGAGTAAATATAGTTTTCTGATGCAGATATTGTTGAGTCTGGCTATTATTAGCTGGTTATAAAAAACAGCTAATAAGCACTAGTTTAACCCTATTTAGCAAATGTAAAAGCCTATTTACTAAAGGGTATTATTGTGCTGATAACTTTTTTTGTTGTAAGATTTACTACAGAAAAATCGATTCCAATTACTTCTTCGCTGAGTTCTATATTGCTCTTAATCTCAAATCTATCACCAGTTTCTGAATTTCTATCCTTAAGTTGGAAGTCGATACTATCCTTTTGCCTCTCTCCAATTGCAACGCCTGAAAAAGAAGTGCTTGAAGACATTACAGCTTCATATCTTTTTTTCTCTTTAAAATAGGCCATAGTTCCAGCAATTGAAAAATTTGCTCCAGCAACAGCACATTTACCTTTGTAATTTATTTTACTACCTTTTGCAGGAGTGACTGATAATTTGCACCTGATGGTTTCGGTATTATTCGCTCTATTGAGTTTTCCGCTTCCCTTCCACTCACCAATATATGAGTTAAGCAGTTCAGCATTCTCTGGTGCTGAAATGGCAGGAGAAATAGAAATAAGTGCTGATGAAATTATCATTACTGGTAAAATTGTTATTGAGAATAACTTAGTTTTTCTCATTTTTTGTGTCTCCGCTAAATTTAAAAAACCGCCCCCCAGCGATGAGCAAAGCAGGGAGGATCAATATATCCCCAAGCAAAGCTAAGATGAATGTTAATATTGTTAGTGTCCCAAATAGGGCAATTTGTGGCAAAGAAGAAAAAATAATAACAAAAACCCCAGCACATAATATTAAAGTTGTAGCAATTAGAGCAGGGCCAACATTCTCAAGTGCCTTGGAAACAGCTTCAGCTTGATTTAATCCATCATTTTTTGCCCTAGTGTAAGCTGATAAAAAGTGAATTGTATCATCAACGGCAATGCCAAAAGCAATCGTTAGAGCAATTACAGTCGTTAATTGCAGACCAGAGCCAGAAGCATAAAGATATAATTCAGTTCCTAAAATGGGTAAAAAATTTGGCACAACAGAAACAAGTGCTATTCGCCATGAGCGAAAGGCAATGCCGATAATTAAAATATTCACTAAAACGGCAATCATTAAACCGTTTCGTAAAGAGTAAATAATATCGGTGCTAGCATAGGCCATTAAAACATTAAAGCCAGAAACTTGCGCCCCTTCAATATTTGCCTTTGCTAAAGCATTATTAGTATTTTCTACAATTATTTTGAGATCATTAGAGCTTGTTAATGTGGGTAAAAAGCCAGTAATTAATGCTTGTTCTCCATCATCTGTAACAAACCTGCGTTTTAGGAATGGCCCAACAGCTTTAAAAATTCTCTCTCTAGAAAACCCAAGCTCAGAATAAGAAGAAAAACTTGCAGCAGAAATAACCTTCCCCTGTCCAATATTATCCTCCAATATTTTATGAACATTTTGAATAGTTAAAAAATCTCCATCTGTAACGCTACTCACACCGTCTTTAAGTGGAATTTTTATGTAAATCGGGGCTACTCCACCAACTCCAGCATCAATTTCTTTTGCAGTGTCTAGTGCTTGCGATTTTTTTGGTAAATAATCTTTAAAATCGAAGTTAGCCTTTAGAGAAAAGTGTGGATATAATAAGCCCAGCATAACAATAAGCGATAGAACAGAAATTATTGTCGCATATTTTTTAGTCAAAAATTTTGCAATTGGAATAGGTGCTTCAACAGCAATATTTACTTTTTTAGGAGGTTTAAAGCCAAGTTTAATAGAAATCTTTAAGGCTAGTGGCAAAAAAGTAATCAAGGTTATGAAGGCAACTGCAACCGCAATAACGCCAGAAAAGGCAAATTCTCTAATACCTTGCCCCTGTGTAATTGCAAGACTTAAAAAGGCAACCATTGTAGTAATTGATGTAAGGGCTGCGGCAGGAGTCACACGGATTATTGTTTCTATTATAGCCTTATTTGGCTCCATTCCTTCTCGCCATAACCTTAGCCAAGTAAAGCAAAAATACATGCTTTCCGCAAAAGCAATAACCAACACAAGAGTTACAACGACATTTGTTAAAAAAGTGAACGAGCCAAATAACATAGTTACCGACCCAATAACCCATAAGACTGAGATAAATGGAGTTAGCGTTGCTAAAACTGCACCCCAAAAGCTACGCAAACAAAATAATGCCACCAATGCACCCACAAAAAAGCCTATGATAGAAAATGTCATCTGGTCATTAATGCTAGCGGCTAACATTTCAGATTTCCAGACTGGCGGGCCAGTAATTTTTATTTCTATTTCATCGCTAGAATATTCAAGCGCAAGTGCCCTCAGCTCGTCTAGCATCTCTGCTTCACCAGAACCAGTTGTTAACTCTTTATTGGGAAATAAAATCATCACAAAGCCGCTTAAATCTTCGCTGATAAGGTTTCGCATAATTTCATCACTTAAGCGAAGTGAGGTTAGTATTTTTGCAACTTCCTCTTTGCTTTGCATATCTTCAGGAACAGCAGGAACAGACCCATCTTCACCCTTTGCAGGCCGGCGCAGTGAAAAAGGCGATAATGTACCAACGGCATAGGAACTTAATTCTAGATCAAAGGAAAGATCACGCAATTTAGAAATAGTTTTTGGGTCGAGTAAATTTGAAGATTTTACTAAAATATATGCGTCATTTTCAAACGTGCCAAATGCTTTACTAAGCTCATCATAGCGATTAAATTCTTCTCCAGAATTCTTATAGATGCGTAAAACATCGCCATCCATTGTAACTTTTGGTAACATTGATACGCAAAGTGCGCTGAAAGCAAAAACAACAATTGCTACAGCTATAGGATATTTAAGGGTGAAAATCCCCAAACGCTCAAACCCGAATCCTATAGACAAAATCGCACCCCATTTCTGGATAATAGTTTTACACTTGCTTGATTAAGCGTTAATTGAACAATAAATTACTCTCAAGACAATTATTTATCCATTAATTTTGTCGTTTTTTGCAAAATTCTAGCAAACTCCTGTGGAAGAGCTAAATCTATTGATCTTTATGTCTTTATAGGTTGGAAAACCTAATGGAATCGAGTAAAATAAAAACTACTTTTAACAACTAAGAGAATCAGCTTCAGTGACAGATACTCCAGATACTAATAATGATGATAATGTTGGCAGTGACTTAGTGCCATCAAATATTGAAATCACCTCTATTACCAGCGAAATGCGTAAGTCATATCTTGATTATGCTATGAGCGTAATTGTTTCTCGGGCACTGCCTGATGTTCGTGATGGGCTAAAGCCTGTGCATCGACGTATTTTATATTCCATGCATGATACTGGGTATGAATGGAATAAACCATATCGTAAATCTGCTCGCATCGTTGGTGATGTTATTGGTAAATATCACCCTCATGGTGATAGTGCTGTATATATGTCATTGGTTCGTATGGCGCAGGACTTTTCGCTTCGCCTTACATTAATTGACGGGCAGGGCAATTTTGGCTCAATCGATGGCGATATGCCAGCTGCTATGCGTTATACCGAAGTGCGTATGAAAAAAGTCACAGGTTCTTTGCTTGCTGATCTAGAAAAAAATGCGGTAGATTTTGTAGATAATTATGATGGCTCTGAAACAATGCCAACGGTGTTGCCTGCACGTTTTCCAAATATGTTGGTCAATGGCGGCTCGGGCATTGCTGTTGGCATGGCAACAAATATCCCATCGCATAACTTAGGCGAGGTGATTGATGCAACTTTGGCCATAATTGACAATCCATCAATTACTATTGATGAATTGCTTGAGATTATGCCAGGGCCAGATTTTCCAACTGCTGGGATAATTCTTGGTCGTTCTGGTATTCGTTCAGCTTTTGAAACTGGGCGTGGCTCAGTTATGATGCGTGGGCGGGTTCATGTTGAAGAAATTCGCAAAGACCGAGAAGCATTGATAATTACCGAAATTCCTTATCAGGTGAATAAAGCCTCGATGATTGAAAAAATCGCTGATCTTGTGCGTGAGAAAAAAATTGAGGGCATATCTGATATTCGTGATGAATCTGATCGTCATGGCATGCGGGTTGTTGTTGAATTAAAGCGTGATGCTGTTTCTGATGTTATTTTAAATCAACTCTATCGACTTACACAGCTTCAAACCTCATTTGGCTGTAATTTTGTTGCGCTTAATGGTGGTAAACCTGAATTGATGAATGTCCCATCAATTTTGCAGGCTTTTATTGACTTCCGCCATGAAGTGGTAACAAGGCGAGCTCGCTTCTTGTTAAATAAAGTGCGTGATCGTGCGCATATTTTGGTTGGCTTGGCAGTTGCTGTTGCCAATGTTGACGAAGTAATAGCAATAATCCGCTCTTCAAATGACCCCGCAACCGCCCGTGCTAGGCTTTTAGAGCGAAATTGGCCAGCTAGTGATGTTGTTGCTTTAATTGAGCTAATTGATGATCCTCGCCACAAGGTTTTAGAAGATGGCTCGTTTAAACTTTCAGAAGAGCAGGTTAAAGCTATTTTAGATTTACGTCTAGCTCGTTTGACCGCACTTGGCCGTGATGAAATTGGCGATGAATTGAGCAAGATTGGTACTCAAATTACTGATTATCTAGATATTTTACGCTCACGAGATCGAGTTGTTGCAATTATTCGTGATGAATTAATTGAAGTTAAAGAGCAATTCGCAACTCCACGCTTAACAGAAATAACTGATTTTGCTGCCGATATGGACGATGAAGACTTTATCGCCCGTGAAGAAATGGTGGTTACGGTTAGTCATGGTGGGTATATTAAGCGAGTGCCGCTTTCTACCTATCGGGCGCAAAGACGAGGCGGCAAAGGCCGTGCTGGTATGTCAACTCGTGATGAAGATTTTGTAGCAAGATTATTTGTCGCAAATACCCACACACCAGTGCTGTTTTTCTCATCTCGTGGCATAGCCTATGTCTTAAAAGTTTGGCGTTTACCGCTTTCTGCTCCGCATGCGCGAGGCAAAGCGTTGATAAATTTATTGCCATTGCAACAAGGCGAAACTATTACATCTATTATGCCAATGCCTGAAGACGAAGAAACATGGGGCGATCTTGATATTATGTTCGCAACAACTCGTGGCACGGTTCGCAGAAACTCACTAGCTGATTTTGTAGGCGTTCGAGCAAATGGTAAAATCGCTATGAAGCTAGATGACGGCGAGGGTATTATTGGAGTAGAAACTTGCGCTCCAGATGATGACGTGTTGCTAACAACTACGCTTGGTCAGGCAATTCGCTTTAATGTTGGTGATGTTCGTGTGTTCCAAAGCCGCAACTCTATGGGCGTTCGGGGTATAAGATTAGCAAAAGATGATGCGATTATTTCAATGTCTATTTTGCATCACTTTGATGCAGACCCACAAGAGCGTATTGCATATTTAAAAATGAGCCGTGCAATGCGAGGCGAAACAGAAGAAGCTGTTGAAGTTTTAGAGGGCGAAGAAGCAGATGGTGCAATTTCTGCAGAACGCTATGCGCAAATGGGGGCTGCTGAGCAATTTGTCTTGGCAATTTCAGAAAATGGATATGGTAAACGCTCAAGTAGTTATGAATATCGAGTGACGGGACGTGGCGGCAAGGGTATTACGGCCATGGCAATTACAGATAAAAACGGCTCACTTGTTGCTTCTTTTCCAATTGAAAATGATGACCAAATCATGTTGGTAACCGATGGCGGCAAGTTAATTCGTGTACCTGTTCATGGGATTAGAGTTGCTGGACGTGCTACGCAAGGCGTGATTGTTTTTGACACTGCAAAGGGTGAAAAAGTTGTTTCCGTTGAGCGAATTTCAGAACCTGAAGAAGATGATAGCGAAGATGAGGGTGATGTATCCGTGCAAGAAAATGATGCGCAAACTGCTAAAGAGCAAGAAAATAGCTCTAAAAACCCCGCTGGCTCACAAGAAAATGATGATAATGCAAAAGATTCTTAAAGAATCACTGTTTATTATTGCTATTATTATGATTGGCAAAAGAAAGATTTCAAAATGAGCAAACTTGTTGGATTTTACCCAGGGTCGTTTGACCCAGTTACGAATGGTCATATTGATGTAATTGAGCGGGCTTGTAAATTAGTTGATATTCTTTATATCGGCATTGGTGTTCATCATGAAAAAGCGGGTCTTTTGAGTGCTGAAAATAAGCAAATATTACTTGAACAAACCGCCGGACCAATAGGCAAAAGAGCAAACACAAAAATAAATATTGTGGATTTTGATGGCTTGATGATTGAAGCAGCCCGTAGATTAAGTGCAACTTTAATTATTCGTGGCCTTCGTGATACCACTGATTATAATTATGAAATGCAAATGGTGGGCATGAATTCACAAATGGCACCAGACTTGCAGACTGTTTTTGTACCATCAAGTCCGCATGTTCGCCATATCTCTGCCTCACTCGTGCGCCAAATAGCGCAAATGGACGGCGATATTTCAGCCTTTGTTCCTGCCATTGTACTTAAAGCTATAGGAAAATAATGAATACTCAAAAATCTAATAATTCTCGTGCGACAGGCTTTTTAACATTTTTATTCCTGTTTCTTTTTGCCGCTTTATTATTCTATCGTTTTTCACCTTGGGGCATGCCAGAACAATCTGGAAATAATCTTGGCGGCCTTCATGAAGCCAAGCAAGAAAACATCGTCCCGCTTACCTTAAACCTTAAAGACGGGGTGGTAAAAATTGAACTTTGGTCTGATATTGCCCCAAATCATGTTGAGCGCATTACCACATTAGCAAATGATGGTTTTTATGATGGAATTGTTTTTCATCGGGTAATTGAAGGATTTATGGCGCAAACTGGCGACCCCACTGGAACAGGCGGGGGCAAGTCAAATTTACCAGATTTAAAAGCCGAATTTAACAAAGAGCCTTTTATTCGTGGGGTTTTGGGCATGGCTAGGTCAAATATGCCAAATAGCGCAAATTCACAATTTTTTATCACACTTGATGACGCACAATTTTTGAACGAAAATTATACGGTGATTGGCAAAGTTATTTCTGGTATGGAATTTGTTGATGCTATAAAAAAGGGCGATCAAAATGATAATGGGGCAGTTATTGACCCAGATAAAATAATTTCTCTTAAGGTTGAATAGGCCAAATAATTTTAATTTAAAAGTAAAGGAGCATCAAATGAGCGATGCAAAAGAAACTTCAAACACACTAGTTATGGAAACTTCAAAGGGCAACGTAACAATTAATCTTAGGCCAGACCTTGCGCCAAATCACGTTGAGCAAATCAAAGCACTTGCTAGTGAAGGTTTTTATGATGGTATTATTTTTCACCGTGTAATTGATGGTTTTATGGCACAAGTTGGTTGCCCGCATGGCACAGGAACAGGTGGATCAGACAAACCCAACCTTAAGGCAGAGTTTAACGAAGAAAAACATGTTCGTGGCACATGCTCAATGGCTCGCTCGGCTAGTCCAGATTCAGCAAATTCACAATTTTTTATCTGTTTTGATGAAGCACCCTTTCTAAATGGTCAATACACCGTTTGGGGCGAAGTGGTAGAGGGAATGGACGTGGTAGATCAGCTTGAAAAAGGTGAACCTGTTGCCAATCCCGATAAAATTATATCCATGAAAGTGGCATAAATAGTTTAATCCACTTTTTTAAAATTAATTAGGCGCGAAAAATGCGTGTAGATCAGTTTGATTTTAATCTACCTAGTGAGCGAATTGCACTTTTTCCAGTGCGTCCTCGTGATAGCGCACGCATGCTTATTGTTAAGCCAAATGCTGGCTTAGAGGATAAAAAAGTCACTGATCTGCTTGACTTGCTTGCGCCTAATGATGTTTTGGTAGTTAATGACACCAAGGTTATTCCTGCCGAGTTGGCGGCTATTCGCCATAGAGGTGAAAACCAATCTAAGGTTTCGTTTAATCTGCATAAACGTATTGATGGCTCAAGCTGGGCAGCATTTGCACGCCCTGCAAAAAGATTAAAAGCGGGTGATAAGTTAGTTTTTAGTGCAATTAACGATAACTCAGTTGAGCTTGTTGATTTAATTGCCCATGTAAAAGAGGTAGATCAGGGGCAAGCAATTATACAGTTTGAACTTGAAAATGCTCAGTTAGATGAGGCAATCAAGTCATTTGGTGCAATGCCTTTGCCGCCTTATATCGGCGCAAAACGCCAATTAGAAAAATCAGACCTTAGTGATTATCAAACGGTTTATGCTGATGAAGAGGGCGCAGTCGCCGCCCCAACCGCAGGCCTACATTTTACCGATGACTTGTTAGAAAAACTAAACAAGAAGGGCGTGATAATTGAAAAAATCACCCTTCATGTAGGGGCTGGTACGTTTTTACCAGTAAAAGTTGACGATACAGATGAGCATAAAATGCACTCCGAATGGGGCGAAATAAGTGCCGATATAGTAAAAAGAATAAAAGCAGCAAAGGCCAAAGGCGGGCGCATCATTGCTGTGGGAACAACCAGCCTTCGCCTACTTGAAAGCGCGGCAAGAAAAACTGGCGAGCTTGAAGCCTTTTGTGATGATACTGATATTTTTATCACTCCGGGGTATAAGTTTAACGCAGTAGATATTCTCATGACAAATTTCCACCTGCCTCGTTCAACTCTTTTTATGCTGGTAAGTGCTTTTTCTGGTTTTGACAATATGCACCACGCCTATGCCCACGCCATAGAGAATGAGTATCGTTTTTATTCCTATGGTGATGCGTCACTTTTATTTAGATTGTCACTATGAACGCAAGTGAAGAGTCTTTTACGCTAACCCAGAAATTAAAGATGCTTCGGCTTCGCTCAGCATAACAGAGAAGTATCAGTATGACAGAGGAGCGTGGTTTGCACCTTAGCTTTATCTTCTCGGTGTCATGCTGAGCGAAGCCGAAGCATCTTAAGCCACAGATAAATCATGCAATTTTTACAATTGCGTTGATAAACGTAAATTGATGCAGCTTTTCAATTACACTACATCATTGCGGTTGATGATTGCCGCTATTAAAGAGGTTACTACACCCCGAAGCTAGCCCTTTGATTAATTCCGCTTTTAGTTTAATTGAAAAGATAGTAATCGTGAATGAATAATATTTACAATTTCATGGTCTATGAAAATAATATGACAAAAAGGTTTTATATAATTGAGTGATTTTAGTTTTAAAATTCTAGCAACAGATAACAAAGCCCGTTGTGGTGAAATATCTACCCCACGTGGCAAAATCCGCACGCCTGCGTTTATGCCAGTAGGTACAGCAGCAACTGTTAAGGCAATGTACCCCGAGCAAGTGCGAGGCACGGGTGCAGATGTCCTATTAGGTAATACTTATCATCTTATGCTTCGCCCAGGCGCAGAACGGGTTGAGCGACTTGGTGGATTGCATAAGTTTATGGATTGGAAATATCCAATTTTGACCGATAGCGGTGGTTTTCAGGTAATGTCTTTGGCGAATTTGCGCAAGCTGGACGAAAATGGCGTGACTTTTAGATCCCATATTGATGGCGTAGCGCATGAATTAACGCCTGAGCGATCAATTGATATTCAAATAAAACTCGATAGCGATATTATTATGCAGCTTGATGAGTGTATAAAATTGCCAGCCCCTAAAGAAGAAATTAAACGGGCAATGGAGCTGTCCCTGCGTTGGGCAGAGAGATCAAAAAATGCGTTTAACAGCGATATGGCTAAATCAAAAGGGCGTTCGCTTTTTGGAATTGTGCAAGGTGGCGATGATGCAAATTTAAGATTGCTCTCAGCCAAGGGTCTTGCGGATATTGGCTTTCATGGTTATTCAATTGGCGGTCTTGCGGTTGGTGAGCCACAAGAAGTTATGTTTAAAGTGTTGGAGGAAACTATCCCCGCTTTACCGCATGATAAGCCGCATTATCTGATGGGCGTTGGCAAGCCAGATGATATTTTGGGCGGGATTGAGCGTGGTATAGATATGTTTGATTGTGTTCACCCAACAAGGGCAGGCAGGCACGGCAGAGTTTACACAAGGCTTGGCTCAATAAATCTTAAAAATTCACGCCATAAAGACGATATTCGCCCACTTGATGAGCAATCAAACAATGAAAATTGCACCCGTTTTTCTCGTGCCTATTTGCATCACCTAGTAAAAAGCCAAGAAATATTGGGAGCAATGATTTTATCTCAAATAAATTTGGCCTATTATGCTGAGTTAACGGCAGGTGCGCGCGATGCTATAGTTAAAGGTAAATTTGAAGAATTTGCAGCAACTACTCGTGAGAATTGGGAAAAAGGGGACTTGCCCCCATTATAGGATTTACTTATGGCCTTTGAAAGAAAAACTATTTTAGAGAGTTTGCACCCGCATGTTAAGCGCATCAGGGCAACATCTATGCGTAAAATGTTTGAAGAAAACCCAGCCCGTTTTGCAGATTTTTCTACCTCTGCCTGTGGTATTTTGCTTGATTATTCCAAAAACCAAATTGACAAAAAAGCAATGGACGCTCTGTTTGATATTGCTAGGGCTTGTGAGGTAGAAAAAAACCGCAACAAAATGTGGGCAGGTGAGGCAATAAATATCACCGAAAACCGAGCTGTTATGCATATGGCATTGCGCTATGATGGTGACGAAAACTTGCAGGTTAATGGCGAAGAAATAATGCCAAAAATCCGCCATGAGTTAAACCGCATAGAGCAATATTCAAACCAAATTCGCACGGGTGAAATAGTTTCAAGCTCTGGCGAAAAATTCACCGACATTGTCAACATTGGTATTGGAGGCTCAGACCTTGGCCCTTTAATGGTAACAAAAGCCCTTGAGCCTTATATCAGTCCTGATTTGCAACTTCACTATGTATCCAATGTAGATGGCGCACATATTCATGACTGTTTGAAACGCCTTAACCCCAAAACGACACTTTTCATCATCGCTTCAAAAACCTTTGTGACAGATGAAACAATGACAAATGCCAAAACAGCAAAAAACTGGCTAATTACTGCATTAGGGAAAGATGCGGTTTCAAAGCATTTTGCGGCAATTTCTACTAATATTGAGGCATGTAATGAGTTTGGGATAACTAAGAGTAAAATTTTTGGCTTTTGGGATTGGGTAGGGGGGAGATATTCAATTTGGTCAACAATTGGTTTGCCAGTAGCTATTGCAATTGGGTTTAATAATTTTAAGGCTTTCCTAAGTGGTGCTGCACAAATGGACGAGCATTTTAGAACTGCTCCGCCTGAAAAAAATCTTCCAGTTATTCTAGCATTAATTGCAATATGGAATCGCAATGGTCTAAATTTTTCTACTAATGCAATTTTGCCATATGACCAGCATTTAAGCCGTTTCCCAGCCTATTTGCAGCAATTGGATATGGAATCAAATGGAAAGTCAGTAGATATTTCTGGCTATCGTGTAGGTTATGATACGGGTGCAGTTATTTTTGGTGAGGCTGGCACAAATGGTCAGCACGCTTTTTATCAGCTTTTGCATCAAGGCACAGATATTATACCAGTAGATTTTTTAGTAGCAGCAAATTCACATGAAAATTTACCACAGCATCACGAAAAACTGCTAGCAAACTGTTTTGCCCAGTCTGAAGCCTTGATGAGTGGAAAAAATCTCTCTGAAGTAATAGAAGAACTTGCTTTGAGTGGTATGAGCAATGAGGAAATAAAAACTCTAGCCCCCCATAAGGTTTTTGAGGGCAATCGAGTATCCAACACTCTTTTATATAAAAAACTAGACCCAAAAACACTCGGCTCGCTAATTGCTCTTTATGAACATAGAGTATTTGTTGCAGGAATTATTTACAATATTAATTCGTTTGATCAATGGGGTGTAGAGTTGGGTAAGCAGCTAGCAAAAAAAATACTGCCCATGGTAAAAGAAGAAAAACACAAAAAAGGCAAAAATAGCTCAACAAATGGCTTGTTGGAGTATTTTTTTAGGCTAAAGAGCTAATTTTTATTAGATATGATAAAATTGCAGTTGACAGATTGCATAAGAACACTATGTTCCGCAAAAGTTTATGAATTAATTTTAAATCTTTTGTTTGGAATTATATTATAAACAATAAGCCTGAACATATTTCAGGTTAAAATCCAATTGTGCGCCCGTAGCTCAGTGGTAGAGCATCCGACTTTTAATCGGATGGTCGAAAGTTCGAATCTTTCCGGGCGTACCATTTTTATAAATTCTTATCTTTAAGAATTTTTTTAATACTAGCCCAGCGTGTTCTGCTTATTGGTAATTCTATTTCGTTTGTTATAATCAAGGTTTTTTTACCTTTATTGTTTTTTACAGCTTTAACCGCTGTAAGGTTTACCCAATATGAGCGATGGATTTGAATTCCCTCTAACCCATTTAATTCTGTAATTGCATCGTTAAAGCGCATTAAAATTAGGTGCGAGCCTTTATCTGTTATTACTTCAACATAATGATCTTGCACTGATAAATAAAGAATATTGCTGCCTAAATGGGCAGGAAGACGACGTAAAAGAGCAATTTTTTGTTTTGTGGTTTTAACTCCAATGATGGAGATGAAAAAAGGTATCATCACTGTTAGAACCACTGAAATTGGAATTGTTAGCATTAGATAGCTGATAAAATTAGGCAGGGTGGGGATATCAGCCCAAAGAAGAGAATTTAAAAAGAACAAAAAAAGCGCAATCATAATTGCAATTAATAGGGCCTTACTAACCTGTATAAAGACTTTTTGTTTCACATTATTTTGGGGCATTTTTGATAAAAAATACTGCACTAAAATTGCAACTATAAAACAAAATGCAATCACACCAGCCCAATAGGGAATTCTTAAAAACATTGGAATTTGCTGATAGGTATTAAACGGCCCCGCAATAATGCTTAGTGATGTTAGCGTTAAATAGCTGATTATAACTATCTTATTGGTAAAAATATCGCGTAATTCACGAAGCGTAGGGTGTAGATTGAGTGGCTTTAATGTTTTTTTACGTATCATATCTGCATTTCACGAATTTCCAATTGCGCATTTAATTATCAGCAATATCTTGCTTGCACAAGTATTCTTAAATGAGGAAATAATATGGAAATTGTTGCAAAATTAAATTCAGTTACCAAGCAGTTTGGTAAAATAACAGCTCTTAATTCATTGTCCTTAGAAGTTAAAAAAGGGCAAGCTATAGCACTTTTGGGCCCGAACGGTGCAGGTAAATCAACTGCTCTAAGCATTCTACAAGGCTTGCGTCAGCCTAGCTCTGGCACTGCCCAGTTATTTGGACTAAGTGCGGGGTCAAAAGACGCAATGCAATATGTTGGGGTTACGCCACAAACAAGCGATTTCCCCCCTCAATTAACGCCAGTTGAATTGTTAGAATTTGCCGTTGCGCATTATAAAAATCCAGCAAAAATAAAAGACTTAGTCGAGCAATTCTCTCTTGGCGAAATAGCCAATCGGCAATTGCGTGGATTTTCTGGTGGTGAAAAGCGAAAGGTTGCACTCGCATTATGTTTTGCCGGCAACCCTAAATTACTTATTCTTGATGAGCCAACAGCAGGGCTAGATAGCAAGGGGCAAAAACATTTCCAAAAGATTGCAAAAGATTATGTCAAGCAGGGAGGGAGTGTAATTTTAACTTCTCACTATTGGCAAGAGATTGAATATATTGCCGATAGCATAATAATGATTGATAAGGGAAAAACAATTTTATCGGGGAAAATTGATGAAATAAAATCGGCGGTTGGGCTAAGTCTCATAAGCTTTACTTGTCAAAACCCTAGTGATTTTGTCACTAAATCTTTTAATTATTCAGATGGAAAATGGAGTGCCATTAGCGATAAAGCAGACGAGCTTGTTGTTAAACTCGTCAAAAACAATGAGCAATTTTCTTCCCTAAATATTAATCCAATAGCACTTGATGAAGCCTTGAATATTTATCGCGCAAAACAAACTAACCAAACTAAGGAACTAACATGAAAATCCTATTGGCACATATAAAATTTCAATTTTTAAAATTATTAAGAAATCCAGGGTTTTGGGTTCCAACGGTATTATTTCCTGCAATGTTATATAGTTTTTTTGGATCGTCCTTACCACCTGAGGGGATTTATTCACAAATCACCATAGCTTCATTTTGTGTTTATGCAGTTCTTGGAGTTTCTTTTTATCAATTCGGTGTAGGCATTGCTCAAGATAGGGAAAGCCTTTTTGATAATTGGTTAAAGACACTACCAAATGTGTCTATTCCTAGTAGCTTAGCACAAGTACTAACGGCAATAGTTTTCTCAATAATAGCTGTTATGCTAGTATTAATTGCATCATCATTTTTAGGTAAAACTCCGCTAGAAGGTCAGATGTTGGTTAAACTATTGTTAGTTTGCATTTTGATAAGTGTGCCAGCATCACTGATGGGGGTTTCATTGGGTTATTTTGCATCTGCTCGTTCTGCGCCAGCATTGGCAAACTTAATTTTCTTGCCACTTGCTTTTCTTGGCGGATTGTGGATTCCACCAATTCAAATGCCACAAGGTATAAACGATATATCAATTTGGTCTCCAACTAGGCAAATGGGTGAATTTGCTTGGAGTGCAATCACGGGGCAGATGCCAGATACTAGAGTGGTAGTTCTTTTTATAGCTTATAGTTTATTTTTTGGTTTGCTGGCTATTTTGTTAATCGCACATGACAAACGAAAACGTTTTGGATAGATATTCTTGGCTCATAAGGGTAAAGCTGTCTTACGTTATTCAGGCATCTCTATGCCCTCATAGGGTATTGGTAAGCAAGCTATTCCAACGCGTAGCATTCTTGTGCATAATTGTTCTGCTATGGAATAATCCTCAATAGGTCCTGCAATCATCTTTCGCTCACCATTGCCAAGGTCTTTTGATAATATTGGCTCAAGTCCGAGTAATAATGGGCCAACTTTTCTTTCTATATCTTGCCAAGCAACAATTGCATCGACTGCTTTTATTTCTGAGCCAAGCGCAATGCCAAAAGCAGAATTAGTTGCAATGGTAATTTCCTCTAATGCAGGGGGGGCTGTCACTTGTAAATCTTCAACAATAACTTGTGTTGCTTGAGTTGTATTTTCGCCATCAATAGCAGAACTAGAAGTAATCACATAACCACCATCGGTCTCAATTTTTTTGTCATTCTCGCCATTTTCGCCGATGCTAGCAGTAGTGATTAAGGTATCAACTTTTACTCCAGGAGGAATAGCCTCAAGCAAAAGCGGCAGGGAACTCTCCATTGCTCCAACTCGCTTTGTAACTTCGTTGCGTCCCTGTTCAGCAATTTTTAACATGGTAGTAAGGCGGTTATATTCTTCTCTAATTCTTGCAGAATCTTTTTTAAGAGCTGCAACTTGCTCTCGCATATTATTAAGAGAAGAGCCATCAAGTCTTGTTGCGTGCATATTTGTTGCAAAATTTGCAGGAATTATCGAGGGCATATTTGCACTAAAAACCGCAATTGCGCCGCAAACTAATGCCACTAATCCCCAAACACTAATATCAGAAGATTTTATTTTATCACTAAAGCGAGCCACTTAATAAACACTCCAAAAAAATAACGAATCACATATTTAGATAAACTTTATCATTAGTTTGATAATTTATTGGTTTTCTAATTAAAATAAGTCATAACAATCTCAAATATACATAAAAAGTGAAAGCGCACTTTAATGCAAAAAATTAATAATGAAGAGATTACCACAATAGTGTTGGCCGCTGGCGATGGTACTCGCATGAAGTCCAGCTTGCCCAAACTAATGCACCAAGTCGCAGGCTTGCCAATTCTTGCCCATGTTTTAAAAGCTGCAATAGGTGCTGGTACAAAAAATTTAGGTGTAATAACCGCCCCAAATGCTAGTCAACTCAGTGAAATGGTCAAATCCATTGCACCAAACGCACGGATTTTTGAACAAGTTGAGCGTAAAGGTACAGCACATGCCGCACAAATGGCAAAAGACCTTTGGAGTAAAGCTAAGGGTTATGTGATTGTGGTTTATGGCGATCATCCATTATTACGAGCGCAAAATTTTGAACTAATTTTAGAGCAACTAAAAGCTGGAAAAGACGCTTCAATCCTTGGTTTTGAGCCAAACGATCCTGCAGGGTATGGGCGTTTTATAACCGATGGAGATAAATTGCTTAATATTGTTGAGCATAAAGATGCAACAGATGAACAGCGCAAAATTAATCTTTGCAACGCCTGTATTTTGGGTTTTAAGGCTGAGGTTTTTAAAGAAATAATAGAAAAAGTTGGTAACGATAATGCTCAAAATGAATATTATCTAGGCGATCTTGTGCCGTTGGCCAATCAGCTCGGACATGATGTTTCCTTTGTACTTGCACCCAGTGATGATGTGATAGGGGTGAATGATCGCTCACAACTTGCCATTGCAGAAAACCTATATCAAAATCGCCTTCGCCAAGATTTTATGAGAGCTGGTATTACTTTAAAAGATCCTCAAACTACGTATTTTTCATATGATACAAAAATCGCTTCTGACGTTTGCATTGAGCCAAATGTAATCTTTGGCGAGGCGGTAGAGGTGGGTCAGGGAGCAAATATTCTAGGTTTTTGCCATATAGTTGGGGCAAAAATTGGTAAAAACGCCAATATTGGGCCATTCGCTCGACTTCGACCAGATGCAAATCTTGGCGAAGGCGTAAAAGTTGGTAATTTTGTTGAAGTGAAAAAAGCAAAAATTGGTGCTGGAGCAAAACTCAATCATTTAAGCTATATTGGTGATGCAGATGTTGGGCAAAATGCCAATGTTGGTGCTGGCACAATCACTTGTAATTATGATGGAATAAACAAACATCGCACAATAATTGGCCAAGATGTGTTTGTAGGCTCAAACTCCTCGTTAGTTGCCCCAATTGAAATTGGTAAAGGGGCGTATATTGCCTCTGGTTCTGTTATTACATCTAATGTAGAAGTAGACGCATTGGCGATTGCTCGCTCTAAACAGGTGAATAAAACAGGCTTTGCCTCAAAGCTAAAAGCACGTGCGTTGGCGTTTAAAAATAAAGTGAAATAAAGAAAAGTTTTTTATATGTGTGGAATTTGCAAGCGAAAGCAAATAAATAATCCAACAATTCGTTGATTGAATAATTGTGTAGTAAAACGATAGAGAAGAAGAAATAATGTGTGGAATTGTTGGAATAGTTGGGAATCAGCCTGTAGCTTCACGTTTAGTAGAAGCTCTTAAGCGGCTCGAGTATCGTGGATATGACAGTGCAGGAATTGCCACTATTCATGGGGGTGAGATTTTTCGCACTCGGGCTGAGGGTAAACTGGTTAATTTAGCAAAAAAACTTGAAGAAATTTCAATGGACGGCTTAATTGGAATTGGCCATACAAGATGGGCAACTCATGGCGCACCAACCGAAAATAACGCCCACCCACATGCAACCGAGCGGGTAGCAATTGTTCATAATGGTATTATTGAAAATTATCGTGAGCTGTTAGTTGAGCTAAAAAAAGATGGTTATGAGCCAAAAACTCAAACCGATACCGAGCCAGTAGCTATGCTGGTAACACGTGAGCTTGATAATGGGGCTGACCCTCAATCCGCTGTAAGAAATACCTTAAAACGTCTGCAAGGTGCGTTTGGCTTAGTTTTTTTGTTTAAAGATAATGACAAAATGCTAATCGCTGCTCGTCAAGGTTCACCCTTGGCAATTGGGCATGGCGATGGAGAAATGTATTTTGGTTCAGACGCTTATGCGCTTGCTCCACTAACCAATAAAATCACCTATTTAGACGAGGGCGATTGCGCCATTATCACGCCAGATAATCTTATTATTTTTGATATTGATGACAAGCAAGTTCAGCGTGAAAAACAAATTTCCTCTGCTGCCACAACTCAAGTTGATAAAGGCAATCATCGTCATTTTATGGCCAAAGAAATTTATGAACAGCCAGAAACTATTGCTCATACGCTTGCGCATTTTATTGATATGGGTTCGCAAAGTGTTGATTTAATCGAAGACTTGCCATTTGATTTTAAAGAGTTAAGTCGCATAACCATGGTTGCTTGCGGCACGGCATATCTAGCGGCATTTGTTGCAAAATACTGGTTTGAGAAATATGCAAACTTACCTGTTGATATTGATGTAGCCTCAGAGTTTCGCTATCGTGAACCACCAATGGAAAAAAACGGACTTTCATTATTCATTTCACAGTCTGGTGAAACTGCCGATACTTTAGCCGCCCTTAGATATTGCGCAAGCAAGGGCCAACATATTGCCTCCTTGGTTAATGTAGCAGAATCTACTATCGCTCGAGAATCGCATGTGATTTTCCCAACTTTATGCGGGCCAGAAATTGGCGTTGCATCAACCAAGGCCTTTACAGCTCAATTAACCGCCCTTGCTTCACTCGTTATTGCGGCAGCAAAAGCACGTGGAACAATTTCAAAAAAACAAGAGCAGGAATTAGTTGGTGAGTTAATTCATTTGCCT
>JAMONZ010000089.1 GCA_027066315.1 Hyphomicrobiales bacterium | reverse complement strand
CATTGCTAGCAGAACTAATTATCCACCGGTTAAGCGGGTTTTTAACAGCTTTAGGGTCAAAATTTGCAACTAGCTTGCATTCGTTCATCTCTAAAAAACGTGCCGCATTCCAGATTTTAGTTACGAAATTTCGATAGCCCTCAACCCGTGGAAGCGAGAGGCGAATATCTCTGCCCTGCGCTGCCATTGCCGCCAAAGTGAAGCGAGTTGCATCTGCGCCATATTTATCAACAAGCTCAAGCGGATCAATTACATTGCCCTTGCTTTTGCTCATTTTTTGCCCGTTTTCATCACGCACAAGCGCATGAACATAAACGGTTTTAAACGGCTCTTCATGCATAAATTCAAGCGAGGTCATCATCATACGAGCAACCCAAAAGAAGATAATATCAAAACCTGTTACCAAAACAGAAGTGGGATAATATTTACGTAACTCATCGGTTTCTTCTGGCCAACCAAGAGTTGAGAATGCCCATAAGCCTGATGAGAACCAAGTATCGAGAACGTCCTCATCACGCCTTAACTGCGCTGGCTTGCCATAATGTTTATTGGCTAATTCTTGCGCTTCTGCTTCATCAGCGGCAACAAAAATCTCGCCATCTTCTCCATACCAAGCAGGAATTTGATGCCCCCACCATAATTGGCGAGAGATACACCATGGCTGGATATTTTCCATCCAATGATAATAGGTATTTTTCCAATTGTCTGGCACAAAATTTGTGCGACCCTCTTTAACCGAAGCAAGGGCTGGCTTTGCCAGTTTTTCAGCATCAACATACCATTGATCGGTTAGCATTGGCTCAATCACCACGCCTGATCTATCACCAAAAGGCTGGGCGATTATTTTTTCTTCTACACCTCGATAAAAACCAAGCTCTTCAACCTCTTTAAGCACAAGTTTACGAGCTTCAAATCTATCAAGTCCCTTATAATGTTCTGGTACATTATTTTGCGGAGTGACAATCATTCTTGCTTCACTATCCATAAGCGCAATAAGGGGAATATTATTACGGCGAGCTACCTCAAAATCATTAAAATCATGCGCACCAGTAATTTTCACCGCACCAGTGCCAAACTCTGGATCTGGATATTCATCAGCAATGATAGGAATTTCACGCTCGACAATTGGCAGGCGCACCATTTTACCGATTAAGTTTTTATATCTCTCATCATTTGGGTGAACCGCCACTGCACCATCGCCAAGCATAGTTTCTGGTCGAGTGGTAGCAATCACGATTTCACTTATGCCGTCAACCTCGCCATCAACCAACGGATAGGCGAATGACCACATGTGCCCGTTGACATCTTTTTGCTCAACTTCAAGATCTGAAATTGCGGTTTGAAATACTGGATCCCAATTCACTAAGCGTTTGTCTTTATAAATCAGACCTTTTTTATGTAACTCAACAAACACTTTTATTACGGCTTTAGATAAGCCTTCGTCCATAGTAAAACGCTCACGTGACCAATCACATGACGCACCAAGGCGGCGAAGTTGATTAAAAATTGTGCCACCACTCTCTTCTTTCCACTCCCAAACTTTTTTAACAAAGGCTTCTCGCCCCATTTCTTTTCTTGTAGGAAGGTTTTGCTCGGCTAGCTGACGCTCAACCACCATTTGCGTTGCAATACCTGCATGATCCATTCCCGGTTGCCAAAGCACATCTTTGCCCCGCATCCGCTCGAAACGAATTAGGATATCTTGAATTGTGTTATTTAGCGCATGGCCAATATGGAGCGAGCCTGTGACATTTGGTGGCGGAATTACGATTGAATATGGTTCTGCGCCCTCGCTAGAACCTGCACCTGCTTTAAATGCTCCTGCATCTTCCCATTGTTGATATATGCGTCTTTCGGCCTCATCAAATTGATAGTTTTTTTCAATCATAAAAATGCTCACATGTTAAAAAATTAAAAACTGCAAACAGCTTTAATTACAAAATTCAAATATTGTGAAGTAAAACAATTATGAGCGAGAAAAGTCAACAGTTTTGAGCTATGAAAAATCTATTCTATATACCACGAGAAAGGCGTTCAATTTCTTTTTTCACCATATTTTCAACAACAGATGGAAGATTTTCATCAAGCCAAGACTTTAGCATTGGCCTTAGCATCTCACGAATCATACTCTCAACCGTAAGGTCTTTATCAGAAAAACCAAGCCCACCAAGCTTTGCAAAAGCATTTGCAACTGCTGCATCGGTTGCTGGCTCAAGTAACTTTGTTGCAATATCCTCACCCAAATCTGGATCTGGTAAAGAAGACATTGCATCTTCTTGCTCAACCTCTGGCTCTATTGGATCATCAAAAGATATATCATCGGTCATAACCATTGCGGATATGTCTTCAACTTCTGACTCATCTTGCTCATCTAAATCCATATCTGCCATAATATCCATATCACCAAGATCACTATCTTCTGGCTCATCTTGAATAATTTGATCAGATGTTAATTCAAGCGCATCGTCGACCTCTTCTTCAGTAGTAGCGTCTTGCTCATCGGAGAAAGACTCTTGCGCATTGTCTGCGCTTGCAACTTCTTCTTCATTTGAGGTTTGCTCTGACGCATCATTAGATTCGTCGTCATCAGAGATAATTTGACGAATAGATGAAAGAATATCATCCATTGAAGGCTCTGTTGCCGCAGCGTTGCCCATATCAATTACCTTCCTAAGGTTAAACACACAATTACTACCCATCAAAGTTTAGCTAGTTTTTGTCATTAATCGAGATAACAAAAAAATCTATAAACATCTGATTCGATATTTCATTGTAACAAGCATTTGGGAAAATACGAAACGAAACAATGAAGAAATGTTATTTTATGTGTAAACTTAGGAGTTTAATATTTTTAAATATACCCTAGTCAGTTAAAGAACGTAGATCTTGCCACACATCCTCAACATTTTTTGCATAGCCAGCACCTGACCTTACCTCAACTCTAAGACCTAAATCACCAGCAGATAGGCGACCCGATGCAGAAAGAAGCGAGAAAGAAGCGTTTAATTTATTCACTCTAGCGATAATCTCACTCTCAGTTGCCGAAGTTAATTCAGCACGTGCATTAAGCACGTCAAGGGTTGTTTTTTGTCCAACTTTTTGCTCCTCAATCACACCTTGCAACACTTGATTGCTTGAATATACCGCAGAGCTAGCAGCATCAATTTGTGCGCTTGCATTTTGCACTCCGCTCCAAGAAGAAACAACAGCTGCCCTCACCTGATCTCTAGCGTTTAACACGTCCATTTCACTCTTGATTTGATTTAGGTTAGCTTTTCGAATTGAAGCACCCATAGCTCCACCTTGATAAATTGGCACGCTAAGCGAGAGTTTTACTGTTGCGCTTGGTGATGTTGTCCCAGAAGAAAAATTATGTGAGCCACCAATGTTACCAATCAATTTTAATGTGGGTCCAAAAGCAGCTCTTGCAGAATCTGAAGCAGACTGGGCAGCTCTAAACTGAGCTTTTGCTGTAAGAATTGCAGGGTGCAACCTATCAGCGTAGTTTTGTGCCTCGTCCATTGAGCGTGGAAGAAGCCCCATAAAATCGTATGAAAGGCTAAGATTTCTTGGCTTATGTCCTACCCAGCGTTGATATGAAGCCTGAGCGGACTTTAGATTGTTGATAGCAGACTTATACGAGGCAATACCTTGTGCCAAGCGTGTTTCTGCCTGAGAAACAGAGGTTTTTGTACCAGTTCCAATTTGCAAACGTTCTTTTGCTGAACGAACCTGAGCCTGATAAAAGGCTACATTTTCACCACGCAATTTCACCAAATTAGTTTCACGAACAACATCAAGATAAGATGAGGCTGCAGATAGTAAAACATTTTGGATAGAATTTCTTAACCCATGCGAGGCAACTTCGGTATAGGCACGAGCTTGCTCAATTTGTGCATCTGTTTTTAAATTATCAAATAATGTTTGCGAATAAGAAAGAGTAACCGACCCTGAGGCTGGAGTGGTTTGCATACCATTAGCAATAATCCATGATTGAGAAAGGTCTGCGCTTGCATTAATTGAAGGCATAGTGCCAGCTTTTCGCATCGCTATATCTTCGGCAGAGGCTTTAACGCTTAAAAGAGCTGCTGCAATTTGTGGGTTATTAACATAGGTAGCCTCTAATGCCTCTTTTAGTGTTTCTGCTTTTGCTCCGCTTAGAGCAACGCTCATCGTAAAAATCACTATAAAGGCTTTTAACATATCTTCTCTCACACTTAACTAGGAAGCTCGGACTATATTACTCTTTAGATAGTGCTAGCAATACGTGTTTCAATATGAATCGAATCAATTGTGGAAAATTTGTGGATTAGTGGTTATTATACAACATCAGAAAAACCCTAAATTCAATTAATCTCTAAACTCTGACAAAAACCCTTCAAAAACTCTTAAAGAGAAAATTCTGATGTTTTTTCATTCATTTGCAGAGGTGAAATTTTTATATCAAACCCTTCTCTGATGGATATATTTTTAGCATTTTTGATATAAATGCGGGCTTTTCCAATTTTACCATCATTTATAACAGCAATTAAACGTCCGCCATCTCGCAACTGAGATAAGAGGGTTAATGGAACGCTTTTCACCTCTCCCTCTATTAAAATTAAATCAAAGGGTGCTTCAGATGGAACGCCTTTTGCTGGGTCTTTGGTCAAAATTGCACCATTTCCAATATCTAAAGTGCTAAAAATATCATTGGCTTTTTCAACAAGTTTTTCATCAGCTTCAATTCCAACAACAGTGTTGCAAAGCCCAGCCAGCACTGCAACTGAGTAACCAGTGCCGCAACCAACCACCAAAACAATATCACTTTGCTTAACTTGCGCCAATTGAGCAAGGCGAGCAAATGATGCAGGAGCCATTAAAAAACTTGGGCTTAGTGATAACTGATGCTCAGCATCTGAATAGCTTATAGAAATTCTATCTTTTGGAACAAATTTCTCACGTGGAATTTTCCCTAAATTTTCAAGAAGTGAAAGATTGGTAACTCCAACTGGGCGAATTTGATTATCGACCATAACTTTTCTCGCTAAATCAAAATTTTCTTTCACAAAACACACCCTTTTGTTGTTTGTTGGCAATTAATCATTGCAAGAGATAAATATCCTTAAGTTGGGTCAAGTTGCAAGTGCAAATTATTATCCTAGTGCAAATTATTAACATTCAATATTTATATGTATTTTTAATAATAATTAATAAACTAACTTGAAATTACTTCATAAGTTAAATAGAATTCGCCTTTATCTGAGGCCACGTGGCGGAGTGGTTACGCAGCGGATTGCAAATCCGTCTACTCCGGTTCGATTCCGGACGTGGCCTCCATGTCTTTTTTCTTGTCGCCGTTAATTTCACGAAAAACACCATTATTTTCCTAGCACTAGTAATTCATATTTGTTATTCTTGGTTAGATTTCATTGAGGTTTTATAATGAATAAAAAAATTGCTGGCGTTATTTTGGCTGGTGGCAAGGGTATGCGGCTTGGTGGCGTACTTAAGGCTAATTTAAAAATTGGTAGTATGAGCCTTTTGCAACGGGCAAAAAATTCATTGGAACTTACAAATAGCGCAAGAATAGTATCAATTGGCGCAGCTTCTCAAAAATCGTTTGATTTAACGCCAAACTGGGTAGCAGTGAAAGATTTTTCTGAAGGTGAAATTATTCAAAAGGGCCCTTTAGCTGGCATTGCAGCAGCCATTGATTATCTTTTGCAAAATGATAGGCAGGCAGATTTTTTAATGTCTTTAGCGGTGGATAGTGTATTTTTTCCAAGTAATTTTTATAATCTGGCACTAGAGCAGCTCGATGAGAAAACAGATGTAGTAATTGCAAAACACAAAAGGCAGATTTATCCCACTAACGCATTATGGCGAATAAATGCGATTAAAGACTTACCTCAGCGATTCGAAGAAATTTCAGCCCAAGGCATAAAAGGCATGCTTAAATCTATGAATGTTGTTGAAATGGAGATAAATAGCGATGATGGGGGCGACCCGAGCCAAAATGTGAACGAAATAGGCGATATTATTGCTTGTGGAGAGCGAATTAAAAAGAAAAAAGCACTTTAGAATAGAAAAGTAGCATTTTTTGACTTGGCAAGCTCAAACAAAACGGCTAAATGAAGCTCGCTTTATATGAAAGTATAAAGGCCATACCATTGTTCCCCGGTAGCTCAGTTGGTAGAGCAGTCGGCTGTTAACCGACTTGTCGTAAGTTCGAGTCTTACCCGGGGAGCCAATTTCTTTCCTTTTTAGGAAAGCTACCAATAAGAAAATAGCTTCACTCTTTGTTCTTTAGGAGTTATAATCTGGCAAAAAATGTTGGATTAAAAATGCCCTATTTAAAAAATATTCTTAGCGCAATTGGAAATACTCCTCTTATTCGTCTTAATGGCGTGAGTGAGATGACGGGTTGTGAGATTTTGGGCAAGTGTGAGTTTTTAAATCCGGGGCAGTCGGTTAAAGACCGTGCTGCACTTTATATTATTCGTGATGCTGAAAAAAAAGGCTTGCTTAGAGCTGGAGGCACTATTGTTGAGGGGACAGCTGGCAATACTGGGATTGGTCTTACTATGGTTGCCAATGTTTTAGGTTATAAAACCGTTATTGTTATTCCTGACACTCAATCACAAGAGAAAAAAGATGCGCTTAGGCTTTTGGGTGCTGAGTTGATTGAAGTTCCAGCAAAACCATATAAAGACCCTAATAATTTTGTTAAAATTTCACAGCGTTTAGCAAAACAACTAAATGAAACACTTCCAAATGGGGCTATTTGGGCAGATCAATTCGATAATTTGGCGAACAGCAAAGCACATGAAGAAACCACAGGCCCTGAAATTTACGAGCAGTTGAGCGGGAATATTGATGGTTTCATTTGTTCCGTTGGCTCTGGTGGCACGTTAAATGGTGTTGCAAAAGCCCTTAGAGCGAAAGATGAAAATATCAAAATTGGTATAGCTGATCCACAAGGAGCAGCACTATATAGCTATTATAAAACTGGTGAGCTGGCCTCTTCTGGCTCTTCAATTGCTGAAGGAATTGGGCAAGGCCGTATTACTGAAAATTTAAAGGGTCTAGAGGTTGATTATGCCTACCAGATAGCTGACAAAACCGCCCTGCCCTATATCTTTGATTTAATTGAGCATGAAGGAATTTGCCTTGGTGGCTCGAGTGCAATAAATATTGCAGGTGCAGTTGAATTAGCAAAACAAATGGGCAAAGGAAACACAATTGTCACCATGCTTTGCGATTATGGCAATCGATACCAATCAAAATTATTCAATAAAAAGTTTCTCATGGAAAATGAATTACCTATTCCTGCATGGCTTGAGGGCAATAATAATGCTAGCATAAAGGGAATACTGAAAACTTAGGAATTAATATAGAATATTTTGGATTTAAGATTGAGCGAAGATATTTTACATTTTTATGAGAATTCACGCATGTTAGCAATTTTAATCATTGCAATATATGCGCTTGCGGCTATTTGTGCTGTTCGTGAGTTGATGAATTCTAGAACTGCACAAGGCTCAATTGCTTGGCTTTTATCACTAATAATACTGCCCTTCCCCACTGCTTTTTTATATCTAATATTTGGCTGGAAATTTCTTGGTGATTATGCCGAGCTTCAGACATTTAGCGGGCGAAAAAATCGTGCTCAAAGAGTACGAGAAATGGGAATAGCCGATGAAATTACTAGTTCTGAATGGCCTGTGCTTTCAAATATAACACAAATGCCATTTTTAAGTGGAAATAAATCTGAATTGCTGATTGATGGAGAGGCAACTTTTAAATCAATTTTTGAGGGTATTATTGCTGCGAAAACCTCAATTTTAGTGCAGTTTTATACCATTAAGAATGATAGTTTGGGCAAGAAACTTGCTCAAATTCTAGTTGAAAAGGCTAATGCTGGCCTGAATGTCATGGTATTATATGACGATATTGGCAGCAGTGGTTTAAGCAAAAATTATATCTCGTTGCTAAAACAGGCTGGTGTAGAGGTGAATGCCTTTAATCAACGCCATAAATTTTTACGCATTTACGGACCAATGCGGATAAATTTTCGTAACCATAGAAAAATTGTGGTGGTTGATAATGAAACAGCTTGGGTTGGCGGTCATAATGTTTCAAATGATTATCTTGGAAAAAACCCAAAATTTGGCGATTGGCGTGATACCCATATTTGTGTTTGTGGGCCTGCTGCTTTGGCTTGCGCTTTAGTTTTTCGTGAAGATTGGGAATGGGCGACAGGAGAAAAACTAAAACTTGAGCCGCCTAAGACAAAAGCAACAAAAGGTGATGAGGCAGTTCTTGTTATGCCTACAGGTCCTGCGGATATGTTAGAAGATTGTGCCATTGCTTTTAGTGAGGTCATCTCACGTGCAAGAAAAAGGCTTTGGATTGTTAGCCCATATTTTGTACCTGGAATTGATGTTCAAACGGCTCTTTATGCTGCGGCATTGCGAGGAGTAGAAATTCGTATTTTGTTACCAAAAAAAGCAGACCATATGATGGTTTGGCTAGCAAGCTATGCCCATGCGGATCAAATGCTAGACCATGGAATTCCAATCTATCGTTATAATAAAGGGTTCTTGCATCAAAAAATAATATTGGTTGATGATGAAATTGCGGGGGTGGGAACTGTAAATTTTGACAACAGATCTTTTTCAATAAATTTTGAAGTCACTCTTTGGTTTACACATAAAAGAATGATTTCTAGTATCGAAAAAATGCTAATTAATGATTTCTCAAATTCAAATAAAACAACAACATATGAGTTAGAAACCCGTCCACTTTGGTTTAGAGTTGCGGCACAGATTGCTCGCTTATTCTCGCCCGTTTTGTAGTATAAAGTTAGATTATTCAAATAGTTATAGGGTGATATTATTAAAATGAATCATATTAATCCATTTGTATCCTCGCAATATTTAGAGCAACATCTTTATGACAATAATGTAAAGATTGTTGATGCCTCTTGGTATTTGCCCAGTATGGAGCGTGATGCAGATGCTGAGTTTTTGCTTAGCCATATTCCTAATGCAATTCGGTTTGATTTGGATAAAATTGCTATCCCTAATAGTGGACTTCCCCATATGGCGGTGAGTTCAAGCGAGTTTTCCTTACAAGTAGAAGAGCTTGGTATTTCTAATAATGACGAAATAATAATCTATGATGGAATGGGTTTATTTTCTGCTGCTAGGGTATGGTGGAATTTCAAAATTATGGGAGCAGAAAATGTTTCTGTTTTAGCGGGAGGTTTTCCAAAATGGATAGAAGAAGGTCATGTAGTTCAAAGTGGGGTCAGCAAAATTAAACGAGCCGTTTTTAAAGCAAAAATGACTGTGAATTCTATATATTCAGAAAAAGATATTCTATCATTATTAAAGCATAACCCAAACTCTATCCAAATTGTTGATGTGAGGCCACAAGATAGATTTTTTGGTAAAATAGACGAACCTCGCCCAAATTTAAAAAGAGGTCACATTCCAAATTCAAAAAACCTTCCTTTCACTGAGATAATTAGAAATGGTGAGATTGTTCCCCCAAAGGAACTTTTAGCTAAGCTAGAAACTGCTGAAATTGATATAAATAAACCTATTGTGACAAGTTGTGGATCAGGAGTGACTGCACCAATTTTAAACCTTGCTTTAGCGACAATTAATATTGAATGCCTAGCAGTTTACGATGGATCTTGGGCGCAATGGGGTGGCTTGCAAAATTATCCAATTAATAATCCATCTTTAATGTAGCGATAATGGGCAAGTAAGCTAACTAGCGGATTGGTGGAGCAAATAAAAGTCCACCATTTGTCCAAAGTGCATTCTGCCCTCTTGGTAGAGCCAAGCCCGTTTGAGAGCCAAAACTTCTTTCATATATTTCTTTATAATTACCAACTGAGGAAATAACATTTTTTGCCCATTCTTTTTCTAGGCCAAGAGCTTTTCCAAAATCTGCATCAAGCCCCAATAGTCGTCTAATTGCTGGATTTTTACTAACGTCAAATGAGGTAGCTCCTGTTGAATTTACGCCCAATTCCTCGCCATTTACTAAGGCAAATAGCACCCAATTAATGAGATTATACCATTCATCATCACCTAGTTTAATAACTGGACCAAGTGGCTGTTTTGATATTCTTTCTGGTAATATTTGATGCTCGTCTGGCTCACTCATATTACGCATCATAGAATAAAGATGGCTAGAAGAAGCAGAAATAGCATCACATAAACCGCCCTCATAGGCTAGGGATAGGTCATGACGATCTTGATATAATATTTCGGTATAAGTAATTTGATTTTTAAAAGAGAATTCAACTAAATTGCTTTGCTCTTCACTTGCATCAATTACACAAATTGAAAGTTCATCTAATTCATACGAGGACACTATTCCAAGGTTTTTTCTTATCAAGAATGACTGCCCATCAAAAAATGATGTTCCTACATATCTAACCTGATACAAGCTATCTCGGCGTAAATTCCATGAAGCATTGCGAACTAGAACATCAACATCACCTAGTTGAAGTGGGGCAAACCTTGCCAAACCATCGTATGATATGAACTCAACCTTGTCTGGATCGCCAAATATTGCTGCTGAAATAGCACGACATAAATCAACGTCAAAACCAGACCAAAACCCCTCAGAACTTTGTTGCGCAAAGCCCAAGAGTTGCTCAGAAGCACCGCAAATTAAATGACCTCTGTCTTTTACTGTTTGAAGCGTTTGAGAATGAGCAGGTGCAACAAGAAGGGCAGTGAACGCAAAAGCGAAAACCACACGTAAAAATGATAAGATAAACGGCATAATACTCGCCAAAACAATCATTCGGTCAAAAGACCGCTCCTAGAATGAAAACAAACCAAAAGACATTTATAAAAGAAAAAAATATGGGTCAATTAAAACTGACCCATATATTAGTTTAGTCAATTTCTAGTGTAGAATTTGGCTAAGGAATTCTTTAGTACGCTCATGTTGAGGATTGCTAAAGAAGGCTTCAGGCTCATTTTGTTCAATAATTTGACCCTGATCCATAAATACTACCCTATTGGCTACCTGACGAGCAAAGCCCATTTCGTGCGTAACAACAAGCATTGTCATGCCGTCTTCAGCCAGAGAAACCATAACGTCTAGCACTTCTTTAATCATTTCAGGATCAAGCGCAGAGGTTGGCTCATCAAACAACATAATTTGAGGATTCATGCAAAGCGAGCGAGCGATTGCAACACGCTGCTGCTGACCACCAGAAAGCTGACCCGGATATTTTAGGGCTTGCTCAGGAATTTTTACACGCTCTAAATAGTGCATTGCTGTTTCTTCAGCTTCTGCTTTTGGAACACCACGAACCCAGATTGGAGCAAGTGTGCAGTTTTCTAAAATGCTAAGATGCGGGAAAAGATTGAAATGCTGGAACACCATTCCTACTTCACGCCTAACTTCGTCAATTTTTTTAACATCAGAAGTTAATTCAGTTCCATTAACAATAATGTGACCTTGCTGGTGTTCTTCAAGCCGGTTTATGCAACGAATTAGCGTTGATTTTCCTGAACCAGAAGGCCCAGCAATAACGATACGCTCGCCTTTTTTTACTTTTAGGTTAATGTCACGCAAAACGTGGAAATCGCCAAACCATTTATTCATTTCGGTGATTTCAATAGCCGTTTTAGCATCTTCTTCAACAGCTTTCACTTTTTTACTAGCTGCTTCTTGTGTTTGTGAACTCATAAGTTTACCCTTTTAATTCTTGTGACTAGTGTTGAGACGATCTTCCATCATTAAGGAATATCGCGACATACCAAAACAAAATACCCAAAAAACCGCTGCAGCAAATAAATAGCCTGTTATTGCTTGGTTTTCTGATGCCCAATCTAAATTTAAGTTTGAAATTTGGACAGTTTTTAATAGATCAAAAATCCCAACGATTGAAACCAACGACGTATCTTTAAACAAGGCAATGAAACTATTCACAATGCCTGGAATAACGTGTTTTAATGCTTGCGGTAATATAATGAAAAGCATTGATTTCCAATAATTCATACCCAAAGAAGCCGCCGCCTCAGACTGCCCTTTTGGAAGAGCTTGCAAACCACCACGCACAACCTCGGCCATATAAGCTGCAGAGAAAAACGAAACACCAACTAAGGCGCGTAGTAATTTATCAACCGTCATGCCAACTGGCATGAATAATGGCAACATTACTGAGGCCATAAATAAAACCGTAATTAATGGCACTGCACGCCATACCTCAATAAACATAATACAGGCAGTTTTAATTATTGGCATTTTAGATTGTCGCCCAAGAGCCAAAACTATACCCATAGGAAGGGATACAACAATGCCCACCAAACCGATGATTAAGGTAACTGTAAGACCACCCCAACTCTCTGTTTGCACTTCCTCAAGCCCAAACACACCACCTTTAAGCATGTAAAAAACAAACACTGGATAAACAACAAAGAACAAGATTGCATTTACTGTTTTATACTTAAGGTCTGGCCACATTAGTGGAACTAGCAATAATACGCCAACAGCAAATACAGAATTAACCCTCCAATATTGCATTATCGAGGCAAGAAAACCTTCTTGTGTTGCCCAATATGCATCCTTGGGGAAAAATCCATACACGAAGAAACTCATACGATCATCAATATAAGCCCAACATGCACCTGTGCCATGCGCACGGCATGCCTCAACTGTTACACCCTCACCCGGCCAAACAGCATGTCCAAAAACGAAATTATATAGAGGAGGTAATATATAAAGTAATAATGCCATACCTATAATCGTTAAAATCGTATTTGAAGGTGAAGAGAATAAATTCTCTTTAGACCAGCCAACAATACCTTTGGAAAGATTTGGAGCTGGAGATTCGTCTATTATGTCTTTACGAACAAAGGCAAGATTATTTTTAGCCATTTTTCGTCTCCCTATCTTACAACCATTGCAACACGAGAATTATACCAATTCATATATGCTGATGTTAAAAGTGATAAAGTCAAGTAAACCATCATTGTGACAAACACAATTTCAACGGCTCGACCAGTTTGGTTTAGTGTTGTTTGCATAAACACACTCACAAGATCTGGGTAGCCAATAGCTGCCGCAAGTGAGGAGTTTTTGGTAAGGTTCAAAAACTGTGATGTCAAAGGCGGAACAATAACACGCATAGCCTGTGGAATTATTACCAAACGCAACCTGTCGCCATCTTTAAGACCTAGCGATTGTGCAGCCTCTGTTTGCCCCTTTTCAACGGCAACAATACCCGAGCGAACAATCTCAGCAATAAAGGCTGCGGTATAGAGAACAAGACCAAGCAACAAAGCCATAAACTCTGGAGGAAGGACTAGGCCACCTTTATAGTTAAAGCCTTTTAGGATAGGCACATCAAACGAAAGATTAGCACCAGACACCAACCACACTAAAGCAGGGAAAATAATTATTATACCGATTGAAGCCCAAAAAACAGGAAATCTTTGACCTGTGTTTTCTAAGCGTTTTTTAGCCCAATGTTTCAATAAAAAAGCACCAGCAATCGCAATAAAAAATGCTAAAATAACCCAATTGAATATGTCGTCAGGTACTGGTTTAGGAAAATAAATCCCACGTTTATTAACAAATATAGAGCCGAACCATTCAAAACTTTGCTTCACATTTGGCATAGTCTTTAGAATAGCTGTGTACCAGAAGAATAGCTGTAAAAGCAGTGGAATATTACGCAGTGTTTCAACATAGACCATTGCCATTTTTGCAATAATCCAGTTATTAGAAAGTCGCGCTATACCAAGTGTAAAGCCAAGTAATGTAGCAAGGAATACACCTATCACAGAAACCAGCAAGGTATTTAACATACCAACAACAAAGGCGTCCCAATAACTTGAAGCTCTATCGTAAGGAATTAGTGTAAAGAAGATATCAAACCCAGAAGACTGAGAGAAGAAATCAAATCCAGTTGATTTATTTTGTGCTGCAAGGTTTGCCGCAGTATTTTGAGCAACAACAACTACAAACGCAACAATTATAGCCATCACAACAAGTTGGTAGAATATTCCACGAACTTTTGGATCGTTTACAAATGATGGTTTTGGCACATTCTTATGCGAACCGTTTTGGTCGGCCATGGAACCCCCCGAATTCTTTCCAGTGGCAAAAATAATAGGCTTATAAGCCTTATGAAAGCTCCCAAAATGGGAAATCTCGGCACTCCAAAAAGAGTGCCGAGACTAAGTAGTTAAAGTTTAGCGGATAGGTGGAGCATACTGAATGCCACCTTGAGTCCAAAGAGCATTAACACCACGCTCTAGACCAAGTGGAGTATTTACACCAACGTTACGCTCATAAATTTCTGAGTAGTTACCAACATTTTTAATGATTTGGTAAGCCCAGTCTTTATTTAGACCAAGAGGAGTACCAAAGTCACCTTCAACGCCAAGAAGACGCTTAACTGAAGGATTGTCTGAACCAAGCATTTCGTCAACATTTGCAGATGTAACACCAAGTTCTTCAGCGTTTAGAAGTGCAAAATATGTCCAACGAGCAACGTTAAACCAAGTGTCGTCACCTTGACGAACAACTGGAGCTAGAGGCTCTTTAGAAATGATTTCAGAAAGAATAACGTGATCTGAAGGAACAGCAAACTTAGTACGGTTAGCAGCAAGACCAGAAGCGTCTGTTGTGTAAACGTCACAACGTCCATCTTCGTATGCTTTTACAACTTCGTCACGATCAACAAAAACAACTGGAGTAAACTCTAGGTTGTTTGCTGCAAAATAATCAGCAGCGTTAAGTTCTGTTGTTGTACCTGTTTGAATACAAACAGCTGCACCAGAAAGTTCTGAAGGAGAAGTAATGCCAGAATCTTTACGAACCATGAAGCCTTGTCCATCATAGAACATTGTTCCAACAAAGTTCATGCCAAGCTGTGTATCACGGCTCATTGTCCATGTTGTCACACGTGACAATAGATCAACTTCACCTGAAGACATAGCAGCAAAACGCTCTGTTGAGTTCAATGGTGTGTAACGAACTGCGTCTGCATCGTTAAAAATTGCTGAAGCAAGAGCTTTACAATAATCAACATCAAGACCTGCCCATTTATTGTCTGCATCTGGAAGAGCAAAACCTGCTACACCAGTTGTAACACCACATTGAACATAGCCCTTAGCTACAACATCTTCAAGCGTACCTGCCATTGCAGTTGTTGCCATAAGACCCATTGTCGCTGAAAGAGCAAGAGTTACAATTTTATTTTTCATATTATTTCCTAATCCCTGTTATTTTCCCTTTGCGTGCCACATTTTTGTGACCGCTAAAATACACTTTCCTCCAAAAGGAGAAATGTGTAAATGCTATCAACTCTACAATTGACCTCGAGGTCAAGACCTGTTTTTTGATTATTTATACTTTTTTTGCTTTTTTACTATTTTCAAGGGATTTCAAGATGAAAAAAACTACAATACTACCCAACCCTTCAATGAATACCCGCCTTTCTCATACTGGCAGACGACCAGATGAGCAGCATGGATTGGTCAACACTCCTGTCACACGTGGCTCAACTATTTTGTTTAAAAACCTTAAAAGTCTCGATAATCATTCTCAGACTTTTTCTTATGGGCGCATGGGAAATCCCAGCACTCGCACAGTTGAAGAAATTGTCACAGAGCTTGAAAACGCCCATGGGACAGTGCTTACCCCCTCTGGTCTGAGTGCAATATCAACTGCAATACTAAGTTGCATAAAGAGTGGCGATGAAATTCTTATAAGTGATAGTGCTTACGAGCCAACACGTAAGTTATGCGATGGTCTTTTAACTAAATTTGGAGTTGTTACTAAATATTATGACCCAAGAATTGGAACAGAAATTGAAGAAATAATAAACGAAAAAACAAGCGTTATATTTCTTGAAAGCCCAGGTTCATTAACATTTGAGTTGCAGGATTTACCATTAATTACAAAAATTGCAAAAAAGCACAATATTACAACTATTGTCGATAATAGTTGGGCAACTCCTCTTTATTATCGTCCATTAGATTTAGGTGCTGATATTGTTATTCATGCTGGCACAAAAATGTTTGTTGGCCATTCTGATGTTATGAGTGGCACTATCTCGACCAATGAAAAACTTTGGGAAAGTGTAAAAAAAGCTCACTATTTAACAGGAGTGTGTGCCTCACCTGATGATGCCTTTTTAATTGCTAGGGGATTGCGCACGTTAGCTATACGCATGGAAACGCATCAAAAAAATGCTTTGGAATTAGCTTCGTGGCTAGAAAAACAAGATATTGTAGAAAAAGTGTTACACCCTGCTCTGCCTTCTCACCCTGACCATACTATATTTAGGCGTGACTTTTCTGGCTCAGGATCTCTATTCTCTATTATTCTTAAGCCAGCTCCAAGAGAAGCAATTGCTGCTTTAGTAGATGATCTTGAACTATTTGGTATGGGCTATTCTTGGGGTGGATATGAAAGCCTCGTTTTGCCAGCCAAACCAGAGAATATTCGCACAGCAACAGTTTGGAAGGAAAAAGGCAATTTATTACGCATTCATGTTGGCTTAGAGGGTATTGCTGATTTAAAAGCTGATCTTATGGCAGGGTTAAATCGCTATAGCCAATTTTTAGAAATAAAATAATTGCGCACGGCATAAGATCCAAATGTTCCTAGCAGTATTCCAGCAAAAACATCAGTTGGAAAATGCACCCCAACCATTATACGTGAAAGACTAACTAATATTGCGCCAAATAAGAAAAGCCACTTTAGCTTTGGAATCAAAAAAGCAAGCGCAACAAAAAGGGCAAAAATTGTTGTGGCGTCGCCTGAAGGGAAAGACTGAAATTGCCAATCGCTAAATGGGCGCAAGTAGAATATGCCCAATTCCTCGATATTCATTGGACGGGCTCGACCAAGCAAACGTTTAATTAAATTTGCTAGAACACCTGGAATTGCAACACTTAAAAAAATGAATGATGAGGTTATGAATAACAGCCTTGCTTTAACCCACATTTTTTGGGCAGTTTTTACTTTTAGTAATATAAAGCCAACAATTGCACCAATAAGAGTTGGGATTAATATCCAGTCCGAATTTCCTGCTCTAGTAATGATTTTAAAGGGAGCGATTACTCCATCATCTAAAGAAGTCACCCAGCGAGTAACTGGCAGGTCTAAAAAAGCAAGAATGATAAAAATCACGCCCACTACCAAAAGAAAGAGTGTTAGGGTGGTTTTTGTAAAAACAATTGGCCATTTTTTATAAATATTTGTCATTCTAGATATGTGCAATTTTTTTGATTTTTAATCAACAATTTCATTTTTTAAAATTGTTTGTTTTAAACACTTGTCTTTGTCGATGAATATGTGTAGTTCAAACCTGCGCCAAAACGGAACGGGGTATAGCTCAGCTTGGTAGAGCACTGGTTTTGGGAACCAGGGGTCGCATGTTCGAATCCTGCTGCCCCGACCATTTTGCGCAATGATAATGGAGATAACCTCATGAGCGCACGGATTTTTCGCCCGTCACGTAATCCAATGCAGTCTGGCAAAGGCAAAAGCAAAAATTGGGTTTTAGTATTTGAACCTCAAACTGCTCAAAATATAGAGCCGTTGCTTGGCCGTGTTTCAACTTCTGATATGCAATCACAAGTACGCTTAAATTTTGATAGTCTTGAGAGTGCAAAATCTTATGCAAAAAAGAACGGTATTACTTATAGAGTAGACGTTGCACATGAAGCAGAGGTGAAACAAGTTTCATATCCTGACAATTTTAAAAACACACGCAAAACACCGTGGACTCACTAAAAGTCCTAAACATTTTGGCCCCGTAGCTCAGCTGGATAGAGCAACGGACTTCTAATCCGTAGGTCGTACGTTCGAATCGTACCGGGGTCACCATTTTTATTTTAAAAATAAAACGCTTTTATCATTTGTAGTTTAAGTTTTTTGCTTCTTTTTTCCATATTTTATTATTGCAACTAACAAGACTGCTATCATTAGTCCGTTTAGCGAATGCCAGATGAAATGCGTCCCTGTTGGGAAGCTCTCGCAGATGGCTTTATCCATAGTTCTAAAGCTCAATGAAATAATGAAGGTTATTGTTGCCAATAGCATTAAGTTTACTGCTCGATGTTTTGCAAAAAGCAATGAAAAGCTCATCACTAGCAGGCCTAATAGCACTGGTGCATAAATATGTGATCCATTGAGCCAAGCAAAAGAATCCTTTGCTAGAGGTGCTATAAAGTATAAAATTACTGCACTTGCACCAAAGTATAATAGCGCAATGAATGTCACACCTAACCAGCTTTTATTAAAAAACCTGCGGACAGAAAAAGCGATATATATTAATGCCAATGACGCTATGGGAATTAAATCGGCATATTCTGACCAAGCGTTTGCATAGGTGTGAAATAAGAATGAGCCAACCCCTATCGCTACTGCAAGCAAAATCAACAGCACATTGACAAAATCAAGCCTATTGTATTTTTTTGCAACTATAAAGCCAATGATTGCGGCTAATATGAATGCAATATTGGTTAGTGCATTAAACGGCTCTGCCCAAAATTGTGCGCTCAACCTCTCACAATAAATATCTATTGGTTCATACCAATTCATGAAACTTCCCCCCCATTAATTCATTTCTTAATTCTAACATGCTCGAATTTATCGCCTTTAGCAATACCAAGCTCAAGAGTTCGCCCCCCTGCCACTTCCAGCACAAATCGTACTTTACCATCTGATGGAATAGAGCTTATATCATGGGGACGGGCGTTTACATGGATATTTTTTATCTCCCCATCCGCCGCAATAAAAATAATATCAAGAGGAATAAATGTATTTTGCATCCAAAAAGCTACCTGTTTTTCTGTATGAAAATCAAATAACATTCCAAAATCTGGTGCAATTTCCTGACGAAACATCATGCCTTTTGCACGTGTTTCATCAGTATCCATAATTTCGATGTTAAATACATGCACACTGCCATCAGCCGTGAGGATATTTGCTATATTTCCTTTTGAACAAGCAGAAAGTAAAAGCAATAAAAGAATGCTAAAAATGAGCTTTATAGGTTTTTGCATCAACTTAATATAATCTGACCAATGGATAAGTTTTTTCAAAAACTGCTACTAATACCTTGCTTTGTCAAGGATTTTTATAAATTCAGGAAGTTTCCTCTTTAGGAATTGGGTTCTGTATTCTCTATGTTTTCAATCATTTTTTCTAACATTCCCCAAAAGAAATCTGCTCCCGGATAGCCCTCAATTCTGCTAATTTCTTTGTTATTATTTACTAAAACAAAAGTGGGTGAATATACAATTCTTGAGTTTAAATCATATTGTTTCTGGTTGGCATTTGTAAGTGGGACAATTTGCAATTCAGCAATTTTTCCTTCAGGGGATTTTTCATAAACTTGGCCAACTTCCTTATGCCAAACCTCACACCAATAACAACCATCTGCTTCAAACATGAGTAGTTTTGTTTGTGAAAATGCTGCTGAGGAAAAAAATGTGAGGAAAATAAAAAATGCCCCTACAATATTTATTACTAGCTTATTTAATTTCATAAATTCACCAAATTGATTGTTTACAGGGGTATTTAATAATAATGTTTACGCAAGCGCAACACACATAAATGTGAGGTTTATTAGGGTTGAAACACTTGCTCATTACGTAGGTCAATGATATATTACCAAAATGGAATTTATTGATATTTTTTTATCAAACTATTAGGAGTTTTTTATGGGTATAACAAGAAGATCTGCCTTAGCCCTAGGTGGTGCTGGAATTATTTCAGTTTCTGCTTTCCCCTTGGGTTCAGCCTTTGCTATGACAACTGAGGCGCAGGCATTTATTGATGAATTTACAGGTGGAGCAGATGTTGTTGAGGGTGGAGTTACGCTCACAGCTCCTGAATTAGCCGAAAATGGCGGTTCAGTTCCAATCAGCGTTTTAGCAGACGGTGCGAAGTCTATTCTTATTATCGCTGAGGGCAACCCTGCTCCCAAAATTATTACATTTAATTTTGGTGAGCTTTCTGGCAAATCTGAAGCATCAACTCGAATCAGGCTTGCAAAATCACAAGACTTGATGGCTATCGCAAAAATGGCTGATGGAAGTTTTAAAAGCGGCATTTTTTCAATAGAAGTAACTGTTGGTGGCTGCGGCTAATTTTTTTGAATTTAGGAGAATAAAATGGCAATCATTAAACCTCGGATTAAACTTCCCAAAACGGCGAAAGCTGGCGAGATTGTTACTGTAAAAACACTGATTAATCACAAAATGGAATCTGGTCAGCATCGAAATCAAGATACTGGTGAAAGAATTCCCCGTATGATTATTCATACGTTTGAGGCTAGTTTTAATGGCAAAGAAGTTGTTACATTTAACCTTGAGGGATCAGTTTCAGAAAATCCATATTTCTTATTTTTCTTAAAAGTAGAAGAAGCAGGTGAGTTAATGTGCAAATGGATTGATGACGAAGGTTCTGTTTTTGAAGGTTCAAAATCTATCGCAATTGCTTAGTTTTGATAGTTTAAATTATCTACATTAATCAGTTTCATTCAAACATAAAAAGGGGGAGAGCCAACGCTTTCCCCCTAAATTTTATCAGTAATTCTAGCAAAATCTAGCCAAACATATCGGCTGTTATGCCTTCGTACCAACCAACTGATTCTTCATAATTTTGCTTGCGCATTGCATCATCTTCACCAGTTTTAGAAACGAAGCCTGAAGTTTTTGCAATTTTTTCATCGGTTGCTTCATAAGCTGCACCAACTTTAACGCCATCATTTGTATCGATAAGTGACCAGCAAGTATTTGCAAATTTCGCAGGGAATACTTTACTGCCAGTCAATGCGCCTCTAATTGCCATTGAGCAAACTTTTGCTTGCGAGTTAGCAGAGAAGCCAGATTTTGGCATATCACCTTGAGCAGACGCATCACCAAGAACATAAATATTATCGTCCATTTTTGATTTCATGTCATGGGCAGTAACAGGAGCCCAGCCACTATCATTGGTTACACCAGCTAGTTCCGCAATAATACCTGCTTTTTGGGCAGGAATAACATTACAAACATCAACTTTTTCTACATCGCCATCAATGACAACTTCCATTGAATCTGGGCGTACTTCAACATTTGCGCCACCAAAATCAGGGCCAACACGCTCAATCATGCCAGCATAATGTTTTGACCAACCCTCTTCAAACAAACCTTGCTTTGAGAATTTTTCTTTTGGATCAACAATCAAAATTTTTGCTGTTGGGTTTATGTTTTTAAGCAAATGTGCAACCATAGAAACCCTCTCATACGGCCCAGGAGGACAACGATATGGGTTTGGCGGAGCAACCATTGCAAAAGTGCCACCAGTTGGCATAGCTTCAATTTGTGCTTTTAATAATTGAGTTTGCGAGCCAGCTTTATAAGCGTGTGGCATAGCATTTTGCGATGTTAAATCCCAACCAGCTACTGAACCTTCTACAAAATCAATACCTGGTGAGATAACCAGAGAATCATAAGAAATTGAAGCACCACCTGCGAGAGAAACCGTTTTGGCTTCTTTATCAACACCAGTTGCCCAATCATGCACAACGTTAATGCCATACTCTGAAGCAAGTTTGCCGTATGTATGACCTATTGAAGTAAAATCACGAACACCACCAATATAAAGGTTTGAGAAAAAGCAGGTGTAATATGTGCGGGTTGGCTCGATTAAAACAACATCAATTGCACCTTTGCTGTCTTTAGCAAGATAGCGTGCAGCAGTTGCACCACCAGCACCACCACCAATAACAACCACTCTTGGTCGGCCAGAGGCCATTACCATTGGTGAGCTAAGAACAGCTGCTGCTGCTATGCCCGAACCAATAAATCCTCGTCTGTTAATTTTCATGAAAAATTCTCCCTATGTTGTGTTTAAATTATAATTTTTGTTTTATAAATTTCATCTCTTCTTACTTCATGCTGGACATACAAACCAGCAATGCTATTTCAAAGAAAAATGCCTATATAGTATATTTTTCTAACTCACAGCAATTTGACCAAATAACTGCCCTTTCTATTTATAACTCAGAAAAATAAACCGCTAAACTAGCAATTTCCTCTTCTGAGAGCCGTTTTGCGGTCATCTCCATCACTTGATGCAAACGATGCCCATTTTTATAAGCATGCAATGCCGTTACAAAATCTTCAACATCCCAACCAACAATTGATGGAATTCCATCGTCCTCGCCATCTACCCTATGGCAAGTTGTGCATTCACCAGAGAGATAAGCACCATATTCTTTATCTCCTTCAATTGCTAGAATTAGCGGGTGAACATCAGGATCAACTGCTGCCATGGTAGGTTCTGCTTCTGGAATATTTGATGGATCATCTGAGAACTGACGCAAAAATGCCATTAGATTAGCACGATCAACGGGATCTTTTACGCCTCTAAATGCCATTCTTGTTTTAAAAATTAAAGATTTTGGCTTCTCAATAAACATATCGATATGCTCAATATCCCAAACTAGGCCACCATTGGCAGCTCGCATCATATCTTTTGAATATTTAAAATCCTCAATTGAGCCAGCAGCTCTGCCAAATAAATCGTTTAAATGAGGCCCAGTGCGGTTGGCAGCATCAGGGCCAATACTGTGGCAGGATTTGCAAGTACGAAAAACCTTTGCACCCGCCTCCACATCATTTTGAGAAAATGCAGGAAAAACCCCAAAGAGCAAAGAGTATAATGAAAAAATTGCAGTAAAAAAAACTGCCTTTAGATGATTTCGAATTTTCTCCCCCTCCCAAGTGATAGCTTTCGATGCTTATAAAGCGATAAATATCACTATGTTAGATTTTCTTTTAAAGGTCAAGTATGCCAAAAAAGTTATATGTGAAATAAGGTATATTTACTAAGCAAATAAAATAATATTGTCATATTTTTGATTGTGTGAATATTGTTCATACAATAAAGAGATTAATTCTAATTATAACGATAAAGATATGATTTTTACGGAATATTGCTAGTAAGATTTACTATCATCATTATTTTAATGCTTTAATTCGGTAACTGTCACCGTAATTGCACCGTAATTGTAATTCCCGCTAAGTCGAACAAGTCGCCGTCTTTGAGGGGAAGTTGTAGTAATTTGTTTAGTCTTGTAGGATAACTTAAAAAATATGTGGAAATGATCTAGGGAATCGTAATGTCTGAACAAAAAACTGATTGTCTTAAGAAATCAGGTGCGAATGTAATCATTCAGAGGATAAAACCACACATACTTTGGGGAGCAAATATTGTTGTGATGTCTGACGATGATGATGATCTTTTGGAATTTGTTCGCTTGGTTTTAATAGAAGCATTTGTTAGTACTAATGCTACTTTTTTTTCTGTTAGTGATGAGTTTACCCCTCTGCCTTTTAAATCCAAAAGTGTAGCTAAAGTTAATGCTGGAGAACATAAATATTTCTTTTTTTCTAAACATTATGCAAAAAATATTACCAAGAGAGATATTGATGTGTATTTGGAGAGTGTTTTATCCTTCAGTTTTACGAATGGAACAGGAATTTTTGAATGCCTGCCTAGTGAAGTAGATGAGAAAATTGATGCTCTTATTGATGGAGTAATTTGGGGAAATGAAAGCGATATTTTTGATGATACGACAAAGTCTTTTTGCTTTTCTCAAGATATAGATGCGTTCCGATTTTCTGCATCCTCTGATGAGGTGGACAGAATTTTCGAACGATTGAAATCTGGAAAGTTTCCCTGTAAAGTCGAGTTTGAATCGAGTGCAAAAGTTCCTGCTATTTTTGATCAAGAATTTTGGGAACGTCGTCAAGAATTAATTTTAAAGGCGGACTAGATATTATCAATGACCGCAAGCCTATCCTTGAGATGCTAGGAATTAGTTATATGAACAGAATTCATCCACCCCTGGCTATCACTCAATAAGCTTCTATTTAGATATGATCCATTATCCTCTGCAGGTTTTAACCGCTCTAATCCACTTGCCCCTCCGCTAAGTTCTACTTTACAATCTCCAAATTCAGGTAATAATAGAGGACTTAAAAGATCTGAGCAGGAGTTATTTGGCTCAGGTAAATAATATAAGGCAATGAAAATCCCCCATGCTTGATTCACTTTTTAAAAAGTTCTTTTTCACCTCTATTGATGAAGCTTATTTTTTATCTTACTCAAATGAAATTACGGTGACAGTTACCGAATAAACTATTTCTTTTTATTCTCCACTTTCACCCTGATCTTGTCGAAGAGTGGTGCTTAGCAATCCAATAGTAATTTTATTGTTAGAAATAACACTCTGCCATCACAGCAATGTCATGTTGAGCGAAGCCGAAACATCTTATGCTGCTTGCTAAGGCCCTTCACTTTCGTTCATGGTGACAAATTCATTTTGAACAAAGTAAAGAGTGTAAGAATCTCGCTTACTCTTAACAAGATAGTGCAAACCACAAACAAAAATTAATGAGAGCTAGGAGCTTCTCCCCAGCCATCGGGGCGGATTTCTGCTACCATTAGGCCTTTGGGGCCATCGCCAAAGCGAGCTAAGACAAATTGCCCTGGGCGTAATTCAGCTAGGCCAAAACGACGCAAAGTTTCCATGTGGATAAAGACATCTGGGTGTCCCTCACCTTTTGATAAAAACCCAAAGCCTCGCACTCGGTTGAACCATTTCACCTCAAGACGCTCTAGTTCAGAATTTGGCTCTACCACAATATGAGTGCGTGCCTCTTCTAGTTGAGCTGGGTGCTTTGCGGTGGTTTCGTCCATTGAGAGAATTCTAAAGGCCTGCATGCCACCAGGGCGAGCCAATGCTTCACAAACTACTCTAGCACCCTCATAGGCAGTTTGATAACCATCACGGCGCAGGCATGTAACATGAAGTAAAACATCGTCACTGCCATCATCTGGCACAATAAAGCCAAAACCCTTGCCAACATCAAACCATTTGATTGTACCGCAAAGCTCAACAGCTTCCATATCACCCTCGTGCGCAGGCACAGCTACTTCAGGCTGAAGAGAATGATTATCTTCAGCTTCTTTATTTGGCTTAACACCATCAGTTGAATATTTTGCCCCCATAATACCGCTATCCCTTAATACTCAAAGCTCGCAAAAGGCGAGTTACACCACAAATATTGTTACACCTTGCCTGATTCATAACAAAAAGTTAAGAGATTCTTTTATTTTTATTAACATGTGGTATTTTTACACATGTTAAAATGCATATTAAGTCTTTTTTTACCATTCACGTTAGCGAGAAATTTGTAAGCTGTATGTTATTTTCATGCTCCTTAACAAGACTTTCCAGTAAAGCTGGCATTTACTCATGAAAAAAATTGCTGCATTAATATTTTTGCTTTTATCTCTTTCAGCCTGCGCTCCGCTTGCTTTGTTTGCCAATGGTTCAGGCTCTCAATATAGTGGCTATAAAAGTGATTTTGGCACTTATGTTTCCTCTTCAAGTGTAAATGCATTTTGCCTCTCACCTGCTTTAAGGCTTGTAATTTGGGATTTTGAAGGGTTTTTTGGCAAAAAAGTGGTTATGAATTCGGGTTATCGCTCACCATCGCATAATGGAAAAGTTGGTGGCGCAAAAAATAGCTATCATAAAAAATGCATGGCGGCTGATTTTTTTATTCCAGGGGTTTCAAAGAAAAAACTTATGGCTTTTGCAAAAAGAAACGCTTTAATAGGCGGTTTAGGCTGTTATTCTGGGCGAAACTTCATTCATATTGATGTAAGAAAAAGGCCAAGAGGCCATAAAGGACCAGTTACTTTTGGCGGTTGTTAAAAAAAACTTTGTTTTGCATGAAAAACATGCTTGCACTTATGCAATAAGAGCCTTATACGAACCAACAATGTTACGCGCCCATCGTCTAGCGGTTAGGACGCTGCCCTTTCACGGCGGAAACAGGGGTTCGATTCCCCTTGGGCGTACCATTCCCCCTCATGTATGACGATGATTCTTTGTGGTCGTATTGCCTCAAGTAAAAAACTGCATAGCAGTTTTTTGGCAACACTCCATGTCTAGCGGTTAGGACGCTGCCCTTTCACGGCGGAAACAGGGGTTCGATTCCCCTTTTTAACCTTCTGTGGCGTACCATTCTCTTTTTTCTTATCGCCGTTGGTCGCTTGCGCTCCCGACCCTGACACCCCCGCCGTTTGGTGCAAGACATTGAGTTTGGGAGTCTTTGGCTTTGCTCTTTTCTTGTCGCCGTTGGTCGCTACGCTCCCGTCCCCGACACCCCCGACTTGTCTTTCTCTTGTCGCCGTTGGTCGCTTGCGCTCCCGACCCCGACACCCCCGCCGTTTGGTGCAAGACATTGAGTTTGGGAGTTTTTTGCTGGTTCGTTTTCAAAGACAAAACGGTGGTTAGTAAGGTTGATTTTATAAGAAACCTAGAAATAAGATTAGATCGTCAGTTCTCTACACAAAGCCGTAAAAGAAGAGGACTAATTAACTCGGTAACTATCACTGGAATTTTGGTGATTATTATAAAATCCCAAGAACGAGCAGACGGATAGATGCGATGACCAAGACTAGACCAAGTAATTTACGGAAAAGTGACTCGGAAATCATATGAAAAGTCAGATTCCCCAGATATACGCCAAAAAACATAGATGGTAGCATTAGCAATCCCCAAATAAGTACTTGAGTTGTGAATAATCCATTTAAAATAAACACGCCCGTTTGGACGGTAACCGCAGGGATATAGATCAGTACCAATAAACGCCGCAGATAACGCTTATTAAGATAACGCCCGAAATAATAAACCAGAGGTGGTGCACTAATGCCAACAAAACCGGATTTACGGTGACAGTTACCGAATTAACTCCCTTCTACTTCAATTGCGATTACTTGTAGTTGCTAGACTTGTAGTTTTCTATTCTTTCATTGGGCGGGAATATTGATAAATCCCTACATCAATCACGCCATTATCAAATCCTGCTTCGCAATAACTTAGATAATAAATCCATTTTCGTTTGAATTTTTCATCAAAACCTAGAGCCTTTATTTTTGGCCATTGTGTGAT
>JAMONZ010000088.1 GCA_027066315.1 Hyphomicrobiales bacterium | reverse complement strand
GGTGGAATATAAAAAAATTGATGATGAGGGGTTGCATATTGAAATTAATGGAGAAGCGCAAATTCTTGAGGTTGATAATGTGGTGATATGTGCAGGGCAGGTGGCAAATGATAAACTTAAAGAGCCATTAGAAAAGGTCGGCATTAGGGTTCATACTATCGGTGGTGCTGATGAGGCAGGTAAACTTGATGCAAAGCGAGCAATTTTGCAGGGTTTAGAATTAGCACAAGAGATGTAGTATTTCCTTTCCTTTCCTTTCCTTTCCTTTCCTTAATCACATATTTAATTCCCTAAAAAAGATTCTATTATTTTGGCCTCTCTTTGTCATTGTGAACAAAGTGAAGAATCTTTATTTTATTAAGCAAGAGAATTAAAAACCTCCTCCTACTTCCAACCTACAGCGGCCAGAAAAATAATATTGAAGGTACTGCAACAATTACTACTATAATTTCAAGCGGTAAGCCCATTCGCCAATAATCACCAAATTTATATCCCCCCGGCCCTAAAATAAGCAGGTTATTTTTATGCCCAATTGGGGTGAGGAATGCACATGATGCGCCAACCGCTACAGCCATTAAAAATGGATCTGGGCTGGCGTTTAGCGCACGGGCTAATTCAATGGCTATTGGAGCGGCAATAACGGCGGTGGCGGTGTTATTTAATACATCAGATAGTGTCATAGTGGCGATTAGGATAATTGAAATTGCTGCCCAACCCGGTAAGCCAAGTGTGATACCTGCAAGCCAATGGGCGATGATGGCGGTGCCGCCAGAGCTTTCAAGTGCTGCGCCAAGTGGTATCATTGAGCCAAGTAAAACAATGACTGGCCATTCAACAGATTTATATATTTCTCTTATTGGCAAAATATCAAATAGCACCAAGCCAATGGCTACCATTGCTAAAGATATTGGCAGAGGTAAAATGCCTGCAACGGCTAAAGCAATTGCGCCAGCAAACATTGCTATCGCCCCCCATGCTTTTTCGTGCCTTGTTATGTTGAGCGGTCGGGCATCAAGGGGTAAAAATTCCAATCGTACTGCCAATTCGTTTACGTCCTGCTCAGTTCCTAAAAGTAATAATATATCGCCAGCTTTTAGTGGGGTACGGCGTACCCGCTCGCGCATTATTTTACCCATGCGAGAAAGGCCAATCATGGAAACGCCAGAGATACGCAACATTTGCACCTGATTTGCGCTTCGCCCCACCAAGGGGCTATCCCGAGTTACAACGACTTCGCTTAACTTCATGTCTGAGGATAGATTTGCAACTTGCCCTGCTTTGCCTTGTAATTTTAATTTTAATGCGCCTGATAATTTCCCAAGTGCTTCGGGTGTGCCTTGAATAATTAAAATATCCTTGTTTTTTATTACTTCTCGTCTTGCTCGTCCAGCTAGTCGCTCACCTCGTCTAATTAGTCCAAGAATTGTGCAATCGTTATCATCAACTATATCATCTAATTCTCTAACTTTTTGGCCAATAGCATTTGATTTTTCATCAACGATTAACTCGGCGATATAATCTTCAATTGCCAATAATTCTTCCATTGTGTTTTCAGTGTTTTTTCGCACAGGTATTAAACGCCAGCCAATTGTTGCAATAAAAATCATGCCAACTATTGCAATGGCAATGCCAACGGGGGCAAAGTCAAACATTGAAAAAGGAGCACCCAAAGCCTCATTACGATAAGAAGCGATGATGATATTTGGTGGTGTGCCGATGAGGGTTGCCATGCCGCCAAGAATGGTTGCAAATGATAGCGGCATTAAAGACCTAGCAGGAGGCCTGCCAGCTTGTTTTGCAGCTTGAATATCAACAGGCATGAGCAGAGCAAGGGCTGCAACATTATTCATAAATGCGCTCAAAATCCCGCCAAATGTGCCAAAAATAGCAATGTGCATACCGAGCGAGCGGGAGCTATCAACCACCACTCTTGTGATAAGATCAACTGCACCTGAACGCATTAATCCTGCTGAAATTATTAAAACCAGCGCAACTATGATTGTGGCTTCATGCCCAAAGCCAGAAAAAGCATCATGCACAGGAATAGCACCAAGTGCGACCCCTGCAATAAGAGCCGTAAATGCTACCAAATCATAACGCCATTTACCCCATAAAAGACCAACAAGCACTAGGCCGATTAAAGAGAATAGGGTGATTTGCTCGTAGGTCATTTATTATTCTTTCTTATTTCTCTTGTCGCCGTTGGTCGCTATGCTCCCGTTCCCGACACCCCCGACTTGTCTTTCTCTTGTCGCCGTTGGTTGCTACGCTCCCGTCCCCGACACCCCCGCCGTTTGGTAGATAACATTGGCTTTGGGCTGATTGTTGTTTAAATGCTATTTTGCGATTATTCTTAGGAAATACAAGTTAGAAAAAAACTTATGTTAGAAATTGAGAGGTGATTGGTATGGAGCGTTTATTTTTTAGTGGGTTATCAATTTGTTGTCACCATCAGTTTGCTCACCCACAATGAGTTTATAAAAAACAAAAATTGTATGGAAAAAATCAATAATAAAAAAGAAGATTCCAAGAAGAAGCAATGTGCCATTAGAAGTGTTAGATATAAAAAATATATAAGCCCAGCTTAAAAATAACGTAAGGTCAAATAATCCATGCAGGTATTTACCAATATAGAAATGATGTAATCCGATCATTCCAAAAATACCGCAAAGTGAAACGGCAATGCCGTAATTTTTTGAACTTTTTTGCTCTAAAAGCGAAGATGATTTAAAGGTGGATTTTTGACATTTAGGGCAATTAATAGCTGAAAAAGCAATTTTTTCACCGCAATGTTGGCAAAAACTCCAAGCACCCTTAAACTCACCATCTTGTGAATTATTAATATTAGTCACGTTTTAATGGTAATCCTTGTTTGTCTTTGAAAGAGCCAGTAATAATTCTTACTAAGTCAATTAAAGTCCAAATTCCTAAACCACCTAATGTTAATATCATCAGTATGCCAGTGCCAATCTTGCCAACATAAAATCTGTGAATTCCAATAGTTCCTAAAAAGAAACACAATAGTGCAGCTGCAACCATTGTTTTTTGAGATGTTTTTTGTGTAGCTGCAACATTTGGAGCACCGCATTTAGGGCAAGCAGAAGCACTTGTTGCCATTTTTGTGCCGCATGTAGTGCAATGAATAATATTATTAGCTGGCGTGTCTAAATCATTTGTTTCGTTAGATGTCATTTTACATTCCCAAATAAAAGATGAATAATTAAACCAAATTAGATAAATCTACTCTCAACCAAAACATATAACATTTTATCTGGCAAGATTCTTAATTGAGAAAAAATGTAAAACCTAATATTTGCCTTAATATTTACCATGACAGCGTTTGAATTTTTTGCCTGACCCGCATGGGCATGGATCGTTCCTGCGGACGTTTTGCATTTGCTCTTCGCTTAATGTCATATTTTCAGCCTCACCAGTTTCGCTTACTCCGCTAAGGTTTAACCCTGTTGGTGGTTCTGGCTCTTTTGGCTGCAAGACAACATGAGCTAATTGGGTTGTTACTAATTCTCGCAAATTCGTAAGCAGAGCATCAAATAATTCATAGGCTTCTTGTTTATATTCGTTTAATGGATCACGTTGAGCAAGGCCTCGCCAGCCAACTACTTTTGATAGATGATCTAGGGTCACCAAATGCTCACGCCAAAGCCCATCAACCGATTGTAACAGGATTGATCGCTCGACTTGACTCATGATTTCAGGGGTGAAATTAACGGTTTTTGCAGCCATTAACTCATCAGCGGCGTTTTTTAGACGTTCAACGATAAGGTCAGCATCAATTCCCTCTTCGCTCGCCCATTCTTTTATTGGTTGTTCAACCCCAAGATAAGTTTTGCTAGCTTCAGTTAATTGTTCAACATTCCACTGCTCTGGGTAGGAGCGAGGGGGGATTGATTTCTCAACAATTGATTCTACAACATCATGACGCATGTCTTTAACGGTATCACTAACATTTTCATCGTCCATCAATTCAAGGCGTTGCTCAAAAATAACCTTGCGTTGGTCATTCATCACATCATCATATTTAAGAATGTTTTTTCTTATGTCGAAATTGCGTGCTTCAACCTTTGCTTGCGCTCTCTCAATTGCTTTTGTTACCCATGGGTGAGTAATGCTTTCGCCCTCTTCAAGTCCTAGTTTGGCAAGCATGCCGTCCATTTTTTCAATTGGAAAAATCCGCATTAGATCGTCTTCTAATGAGAGATAGAATTTTGAAAACCCTGGATCACCTTGCCGTCCTGAGCGGCCACGCAACTGATTATCAATGCGTCGACTTTCATGACGCTCTGTACCAATCACATAAAGACCACCAGCATCAATTGCCTTTTGTTTGTCTTTTTTAACCTGCTCTAAAATGGCTTTGCTTTTTGTTTGTTTTTCTTTTTCACTCAAATCTTTACTCAGCTGGCCTATAAGCATATCTAAATTGCCGCCAAGTTGAATGTCAGTGCCACGGCCTGCCATATTTGTAGCAATAGTAACAGCACCCGGCACGCCCGCATTGCCAATGATATGAGCTTCTTGTTCGTGATGGCGGGCGTTTAGGACTTTAATGTCTTTTGCGCCTTTTTTGTTCAAAATATCTGCTAAAAGTTCAGATTTTTCAATTGAGGTTGTGCCAACTAGGACTGGCTGACCCTTTTCTTGTGCCTCTAATACTAGTTGAGAAATTGCTGCAAATTTTTCATCAAATGTGCGGAAAATGGCATCATCTTCGTCAATTCTAGTAGTTTCTTTATTGGTTGGAATGGTAATTACTTGCAATCCATAAATATCGCCAAATTCCTCTTCTTCAGTTTTGGCTGTTCCCGTCATGCCTGCTAACTTGGTGTAAAGGCGGAAATAATTTTGGAAGGTAACAGAAGCCAAAGTCTGACTTTCTGGTTGAATTTCTGCGCCCTCTTTTGCTTCTAATGCTTGATGCAAGCCTTCAGAATATCTTCTGCCAGGCATCATGCGGCCAGTAAACTCATCAATAATGACAACTTCATTATCTTTGACGATATAATCTTTGTCTTTTTGGAATAATTTATGGGCGCGAAGGGCTGAGTTTAAATGATGAACTAGTGAAACATTTTCAATGTCAAACAGGCTCTCGCCTTTCATTAAACCATCAGCTAATAGTTTTTCTTCTAGTTTCTCAATGCCCTGATCGGTAAAATTTGCGGAGCGTTGTTTTTCATCAAGTTCAAAATCACCCTCAACTATTATTGGAATAATTTTATCTATAAGGTTATAAAAATCGGTTTTATCTTCGGTTGGACCTGAGATGATAAGAGGGGTTCTTGCTTCATCGATTAAAATCGAATCGACTTCATCGACAATTGCAAAACCATGGCCTCTTTGAACCATCTGGTCACGAGAATATTTCATATTGTCACGTAAATAATCAAAACCAAACTGGTTGTTTGTGCCATAAGTAATATCGGCTTCATATGCTGTTTTGCGCCACTCATCGCTGGTGTCCTGCAAAACAATGCCATAATTTAAACCTAAGAAATTATAAATCTCTCCCATCCAAATGGCATCACGTTCGGCAAGATAATCGTTAACAGTTACAACATGCACCCCTTTTCCACTTAGGGCATTAAGATAGATAGCCAAGGTTGAAGATAAAGTTTTACCCTCACCCGTGCGCATTTCAGCAATAGATCGCTCATTAAGTACCATGCCGCCAATTAACTGCACGTCATAATGGCGTTGACCAAGGGTGCGCTTTGCGGCTTCACGTACTGTTGCAAAGGCTGGCACGAGTAAATCATCTAATTTTGTGCCATTTTTTAGCTCATTGCGGAACTCGTCTGTCTTGGCTCGCAATTCTTCATCGCTTAGCTTTTCATATTCTGCTTCGAGCGCATTAATTGCATTAACTCTGCCCTGAAAACCTTTAATGCGCTTGTCATTTGCATTACTAAAAAATCGTTTTGTTATTTTTGCTAACACCATAATAGATGTAATCCTTGATCGAAATGAAAGCAGAGTGAAATATTGCTTTGAATTTGAAATAATATATTTTGCATGAAGCGAATGAGATGTAAGAGCGAGAGGTTATAATGTCAATGAAAAGGCGCATAATTATTGGATTAGATAGATAAAATTGGTTTGGATAATGAATTATGTTTCAAAAATGATAAATCTTATTTAAGCTATCTTTTAAATTTAGAAAGAATAATATTTAGTATGATTTAGGAGAATATCAAAATGAGATTAAAAGCCAGCCCAAAATTTAAGATATTGATTGCAGCTTTACTATTTAGTTTTAGTGCCAATGCTTCATTTGCACAAAGTCAGCCAGCTCAAGCAGAAGCTGTTTCGCTCAATAGTGCGGTTGCATTTGTTGCTGGGCAAGCTATTACGGAACAAGACTTGGTTTTTGCATCTGAAGACCTAACGCAAGAATTGTCACAAATTCCCCCAGCTGAGCGCAGAGCTTTTCTTATTTCGGTTCTTATCGATATGAAGGTGATGGCTGGGGCAGCAAAAGAAGCTAAAATGGATAAAAGCGAAACCTATGCTGCAAGACTGCAATATTTAGAAGATAGGGCTTTGCGTCGTGCATATTTTACTGATGTGATTGGGGTTAGAATTACGCCGCAAACGGTTCAAAAATCTTATGATGAGATGGTTGCCCAATATACTCCTGTGCAGGAATGGCGAGCAAGGCATATTTTGGTATCGAGTGAAGAAGATGCTAAAAAAATCAAAATAGAAATTGATAATGGCAAATTATTTGACATTGCAGCATTGGAATATTCAATGGATGATAGATCTGGACGAAATGGTGGGGATTTAGGATATTTCAGGAATAAAGATATGACGGCTTTGTTTGAAGAGGCAGCTATTGCACTTGAAGTTGGGCAGGTGAGTGATCCAGTAAAAACGGAGTTTGGCTGGCATATTATCAAGCTCGAAGATGACCGCATGAGCCAAG
>JAMONZ010000087.1 GCA_027066315.1 Hyphomicrobiales bacterium | reverse complement strand
AAAGTCGAATAAAGCCTTGGCGAGTGCATCAGTTGATCTGCCGCTAAAACAGAAACAACCCCTCGCCCATCAATATCAGTTCGCATCAAATCAGCAATATCTAAAGCCCGCTCGCCAAAAAACTCTTCGCCCCCCTGCTGTTCAAGTACTAATAACCCCCGCTGGATTGCCCCAATCGATGCTGAGGAAACATTTCCATAAATTCCAGAAATTTCCTTAGTTCGAGAATTCATCTCAATAAGCAAAGCCCGTAAATCTTTAAGATCAAGTAATAACAATCCCTCATCATCAGCAATTTTAAAAGCAATGTTCAAAACACCCTCTTGAGTGGCGTTTAAATCAAGCAATCTTGAGAATAATAGTGGCCCCATATCAGAAATTGTGGTACGAATTGAATGACCTTGTTTGCCAAATAAATCCCAAAAAATTGTTGGAAAAGCATTAAATTCATAATCATCAAAACCAATGTTTTTTGCTCTCTCTAACAAAAAATCTTTTGGATCACCCTTAAGCGCAATACCCGATAAATCACCTTTAACATCAGCGCAAAACACAGGAACACCTGCGGCAGAAAATCCTTCAGCCATAATTTGCAATGAAACAGTTTTACCCGTCCCCGTAGCTCCCGTGATTAACCCATGCCGATTGGCATATTTAAGTTTAAGATATTCAGGTTTCTCACTAGTTCCTAAATAAACCATATCATCTTTGAGCATAGAATTTACCTTTTTATGTTTTCTAAGGGATACTTATAACAACAGATATTTTTCAATCAATATGTTTATACTCAACCCTATTGGAATCCCGTTATAAATCCCTATCTATTATCAAAGATCAAAAAAGGGGATTATAATGCTACTTAGCACCACAGGCGCACTAGAGGGCTTTGAAATAACTGAATATCTAGGCATAGTAACTGGCGAAACCATACGAGGGGCAAATATCGTTCGTGATTTATTAGCCTCTGTTACTGATGTTATTGGCGGACGCTCAAATGCCTATGAAGAAGAAATAGCAAATGCCCGTCAAAATTCCCTAGATGAATTAAGCGACAGAGCAAGATTGCTAGGAGCTGATGCAATCGTAGGAGTTTCGCTAGATTTCGAAACTATTGGATCTCGTGGAGCAATGCTAATGGTAACCGCCGCAGGAACAGCAGTAAAACTCCGCAAAATTTAATTCAACAATTTAAAATCCATTAAATTATCAACAATAACCTTAAGCTCTCTACTGCCATCTTAAAGCTCTCTACTGCCATCTTAAGCTCTCTACTGCCATCTTAAGCTCTCTACTGCCATCTTGAGTTCTCTACTGCCATCTTGAGTTTTCTACTGTCATCTTGAGCGAAGCGAAAGATCTAAACCCACAAATAAAAACGAAAGCAAACCCAAGCCTTAGCCTATTAAAAGCAACCAAAAGCGGTAAAATTTACCACAATCATAAACACTTCTAGCCTGAAATGTAACCATCATCTATTGCTAAGATCATGAAAAAACTTATCAACAAAAAACCTAATCGACGTCAAACCCTATTTGGTCTTGGGGCATTAGGCATATCATTACCGGTTAAAACTCTTGCCCAAACTGGCTCAGCACTAAATGCAAATGACCTTGGGTTAGCAGCCAATTCATCAGCCAACCAAAGTCAAATTTTACAAGGCCTAATAGATAATGCTGCAGATATTGGCTTGCCTTTATTCATTCCAAGCGGCACATATTTTATAAGCGATATATATCTACCCTCAAATATTTCAATTTTTGGCATAAGCGGCGCAACAATTTTCAAAGCCACCAACTCAAAAGCAATTTTTAATGGCCATGGCAGTAAAAATATAAATATCAAAGATATAAATATTAATGGCTTAAAAGCAGGTTCAAAAAACCTTATCTATCTTACAGACTGCCAAAATATCACTCTAGATAATCTTGGCCTAGAAAACTCATCAGGCAGTGGCGCATTCTTACAAAAATGCCAAGGCGATATCTCCAACTGTTCAATTTCAAATATCAAGCAAGCCGCAATTCATCTGCAAGACTCAAACGGCATGATAGCAACCAATAATCATATCAATAATTGCGATAATGGAGGAATTCTTGTTTGGCGTTATGATCGAGGGCGTGATGGCTCAATCATAACCGACAATCAAATTTTTAACATTGGCTCAGATTCTGGCGACGGTCAAAACGGCAATGGGGTAAATATCTTTAATGCCGATGAGGTAATTGTTGCCAATAACTCTATCAGCGAGTGTGCATTTTCAGCTATAAGAGCCAACACCACAAACAATACTATCATAGAGGGAAACATCTGCACTCAATGCCAAGAAGCTGCAATTTTTTCAGAATTTGCCTTCTCTGGCTCAATAATTGCAAATAATATCATCGACCAAACCGCAACAGGCATTTCAATCACAAATTTTGATGACAACGGCAGGCTTGCAGTTTGCACAGGCAATATTATTCGTAATGTCTGGCCTTTTTCGCCAACAAATCCAGATTCGGTGCCAATTGGAATTTTAGTTCAGGCCGATGCTAGCGTAAGCAATAATGTAATAGAAAATGTTCCAGGAGTTGGAATTTTAGTAGGCTGGGGGCCTTATTTACGCAATGTAATGGTAAATGGAAATGTCATTCGCAACACAAAAATTGGCATAGGCGCAAGTGTTGCTGATGGAGCGGGCAAAGCCCATGTTTCAAACAATCTATTAGCAAAATCATCATTCGCCAGCATAAGTGGCATGCTCTGGCTTGAGCCAACTGGAGAAGATTTAACTAAAAAACCAGATCAATTCGAAAATCTGACAATTATATCAAACAGCACCAGTTAATTTTTTAATATCACTTGCCTTGATAAAGCCAACCAAAATTTTTCGCCAGTTATATATATCCTTAGATATATACTGCTCTAAGGTCTTTTTTTCTTTTTCGTTAGGATTCCCTAAGGCCATCAGAATATTGGCAATTACCACCTCACTAACTGCAAGATTGCCATCATCTATTTTTAGCGCAAAGCCAATATTCTTCTCAGGGTTTGAGAAGCGTAAAGCCCCGCAATAAACAGCCTCAGCTCCATTTTTAATCATCAATCTTCTATTAAATGCCGCCATCAAATCACTATCAAGCGTTTTTTCACCACGAATAAGTTTAGGATTACCTATAGCCGCCTCAAAAACCCGCTCACTCGCATTAGCAGTTTCATCGCTTAAACCAAAACCTGATGACATTCGAGCAAATCCAAACGCAAAGGCACTTAATGGCGCAGCAAACGTAGGAATGGAGCAGCCATCAGTTGCACATTTATCCTCAAATAAGCCCTGATCAATCACCTGCTCAATACAAAACCTAACCATTTTTTGCACTTTATGATTAGGCTCACTATACCCCGCAATAGGCTCACCCAAAGCCCTGCTAACCGCTAACATTCCAGCATGTTTACCCGAGCAAGCGTTATAAATAGGGCTAAGTAGATCTTTGGAGGTAAAAAAATCCTTGCGCGCCTGTCTTCCAATCGGAGCATGGCAGCCACACTCAAGATCATTCACTGAACAATCAATTTTTTCTAGAAACAACCGCACTCCATCAACATGCACCTGCTCACCATTATGAGAGGCACAAGCAAGCGCAATTTCTTTGTCTGTTAATGAAAATTTCTCAACCGCACCCGATTTAAACATTGCTAAAGCCTGCATCGCTTTAATTGCTGAATGAGGAAAAATCGGAGTTTTTATATCACCAGCAGAAAAAATCACTTTGCCATTACTCTCAATCAAGCAAAATGCACCACGATGAATATTCTCAACCCAAGATTTACGAAAATTTTTTGCTAAAATAGGATTTGCAACCATAAATCACCTTTTTTAAAAAAATCCGCCAAAAAGACGCATTTGTCAATATGAAAGAAGAGATATTGGCTGGGGCGGCAGGATTCGAACCTGCGAATACTGATACCAAAAACCAGTGCCTTACCACTTGGCGACGCCCCAAAGCGCGTTGCTAGCTACACTGTTTATCACTGTAAGGCAACCGTGCAAATAGCTATAAATTAGAATTCTTGCCATTCTTTAACAAAAACATCAAAAAAATGAGATAATTGTTAAATATTTGCCCTTTTTACCCCTCTTAAAACACAATTTTTTTGATGTTCATCTTAGCCATGAACAAGAATAACTTAACAAATAATTAAAAACTACAAAACTACGTAGTCACTACGGATATACGCAATATTTACAAAATGCTAAATGTACACCAAAGGCGGACTAAATACTAATAAAACTAAATAGGAGAAATATTATGTCAATAGGATCAGCAGCAGTAGCTGGCGGCGCTAAAAGCGACAATGGCGGTGACTCGATAGCACAGCTAAAAGAAACTTTTAAAAAAGCTCAGGAACTAGCCATCGAAACACAAAGTGTTACGACGCTAGAAAATGGGAAACTTGGTGTAAACAAGAAGCAAATCAACGCTTAGTCTTTATTTTACCAAGACAAGACCTTCTCTTAATATAGCAAACAGTACCCAAAGCATATTAATTAAGCTTTGGGCTATCTGAATATGCTCAACTCATGCTTATATGGAATAAACATCTAGAAAAATTTACCCTTAAGAATTTTATTTTCTCTCCTTAGTTAATTAAATTTTCAAAATAAATAGAACCATCTTTAAGCTCGTTAACCTAAGATTAACTCTTCAAATTGACAGAGTGTATGGTTTATGCTAATTTCCACTTAGTTATAAGAATATATTTAACTAAGGAGAAATATGATGGCCGTACCTCCAGTTTCTGGCGATGATGGTGGAGCAATAGCGCAGTTACAGAGTGTTTTCAAAGAAGCGCAGGCTCTAGCTATGGAAACTCAAAAAGTAACCACCAAAGAAAATGGCATTCTTGCTGTATATAAGAAGCAAATAAACGCATAATATCTGTATTACCAAGACTTTTTAACAAGATATAGGCGTTTTTCTTCTACTTCTTTAGTTTGCAACCAAATAATTGTTGTATCTTTTAATAGCACTGGTTTCTCGTGATTGTAATGAGTAAAGCCGAGATTAGTGAGCGATTAATAATGCCTTCAGCAACCAATTCTGCCACTCCAGATTTATCAAATTCAAAAAAATCACAAAACAGAACACAAAGCGAGAAGCTCTCAGCCTTTGATGAGAAGTTCGGTCTTAAGGTTACGATTTTATCTGGCCATCACAAAGGTGCAAAAATTGCTTTTGCAGCAGCACGAAACGAACCTATAATTGCTGGCAGCTCAATAAATAACGATATTGTTATGCTTAGTGCCGATATTGAAGATTCTCACTTATCAATTCTTCCAGGAAATATGTTTGATGGTAAAATTTCTATTTCATCAAAAACTGGATCTGTAACACTTAAAAACGGAAGAGTAATCAGCATGGGTCAACAGGTGGAGTTGCTTCTACCTACTGAAATTTCTTTTGGAAGTACATCAATTTTAATTGAGCGTGGACCAGGAATTAAGCAAGTTAAAAAACTTATAAAGCCCGTGTTTCTGGTTGCTCTGAGCCTATTTGTTGGATTAGTGGGATCTATAATCATCTCCTCACTCGGCAACACAATCAATAATAGTATAATCAACAAAGCAAATATGGCTACTCAAAGCACATTATCTATTTCAGAGCAGAACCTGTTCACCCAAAGCAAAACAGCAAATCAAATCAGAGAGCAAATTGCAGGAAAACAGCTTGATACTTTTTTATCAGTATCAGAAAGTTCAGATGGGACAGTAACAGTATCAGGAAACCTACCTAAAGAATCTATGCCAATTTGGCGTTCTGTTTTGCAATGGTATGATAGTCAGGCAAACTTAGCTTATTTGGTCAATAATGTGTCTAGCAAAACAATTATTCCATTTGAATTATCTATCAAAAGCGTTTGGTTAGATGGTAATGATAGAGTTGTTATCTTAAGTGATGGGCAAATGGCAAGAATTGGTGATCCAGTTAAAGGAAGCTGGGTTGTCAAAGATATTTTAGACGATCATATAACATTAACTCGTAACAATGAATCTGTGAAAATTACCTATTAATCCAGCCCAAAAATACAAGCTAAATCACAATGAAAATGCTTATCCCGACATTACGAGATAAGCAGTAAACTAACTTAAAACGTTTTAATAATCGTATTAGGCCCAAGAATCCCCAGATGAAGTATCACTTGAACTTGAAGAGAGTGACTTAAGAATTTCAACTGCATCATCACGAGTTAAGATGTCATTTATGCTATCTCTATCTTCAATCGCTGCGTCCAATGCTTCTTTCTTTTGGCTAGCCTCTGCCATAGCGTCTTCTACTTTTTCAAGAGAACCAAGGTACTCGTCTTGAAGCTGAGAGATAACGCCATCAATACGAGTTTGATTATCTAAACCAGTAGAAGAGTTAATGCCCTGTTTGTCACCATTGCCATCAACTTGTTGTTTATCTTGTTTTGGCTTGCTAGCTTCCGCATTACTCACAGCGGTATCAAAACCCTTAGGAGTTTGCGTATCTGACTGAGGTGTTACACCCCCTACATTTGAACCTGAAACTGGACTATTCATAATTCTCTCCCAAAAACTTGGATATATTCTACAATATTATTCATACTATTACAAATCTTACTAGCTATTACTATCCGTAGTGACTACTTAGAAAATAGCCTTTTTTACTATTTACCTACATTAAGCCATATACTTTCCCACATCTTAGAGATAATTCTACCATCACTATCTTCTTTTGGAGTAAATGAGTTCTCATTAAAGTTAACAAAATTAGCATCATGGAAATGATTTAAACTATCTCCAACACCGTCTTTTGTTAGAAATTCATGCGCTAAATCTTTATTTTCTAAATGCTCATTCACAGCATCTAAAGCCTCATGCGAGGAAATTAAACTCTTCTGTGAAGATGACAAAGCCTGCTCTACTAAATCAGAATATTTCCCGCCATTTGAAGGATTATTATACTCATATAATTTGTGTAATGAGCCATCAAAAATTTCTTCTGCAGCATTAAATTGTTTTTGTGCTGCATCATAA
>JAMONZ010000086.1 GCA_027066315.1 Hyphomicrobiales bacterium | reverse complement strand
TGAATGGTGGAGTTAGCGTAAAAAACTTTGATCAGGCATTTTCGATCTGGTCACAAATGTTAGAAGAGTTTTTTGATGATTTTCTAACTAAGAAAAAAAACTAATCCTATAATTAAACAAAACTGGTAACAGGTAAAAGGTCGCTTCATTGCGGCCTTTTATTTAACTTACCCCTCATAAACTATTTTCTGCTATCTATTCTCTATGATAAAAAAATTACAATCTTTTGCTCTGCTAATATTTCTATTCACCACCCTTCCCTCACTTAGCATTGCGCAAGAGTTGGTTAATGGCTCAAATATTGACGAGATAATGAAAATTGCTAGGAACTATGGCAGTGCTACAGTTACAGCCCAACCAAATGGAAACCCTAAAATTATTGGGAAAATTGATAATATTCCATATATTATTAGGTTTAGGAATTGTGCCAAGCCAAATCTATGCCAAGACATGAATTTTCGTGTAGGTTTTTTGATTAAACCTAAAGCTGACACCATAAATGATTGGAATAAAAATAAACGATTTTCAAAAGCCTATCTAGATGATGAGAATGATGCCATTTTGGAATGGGATATTATTATTTCTGGCGGCATATCAAAAGAAAATATGGACAAAAATTTTGCGTATTGGAGATTAACTCTCTCTCAATTCACAGCTCACATCGGTTTTAAATAAAATATATAAAATAAAAAGGGCATCTTTAGAAATCTCTAAAAATGCCCTTTTAGTGTTTATGCTAGATTTAGCTATTCTGCTTTATCTTCTTTAACTTCAACAGTTTCAGCTTTTACTTGCTCACTAAAGACAGCCTCTTCTTTTGGGGCTTCAAGTCTAGCAGCTTCAGCTTGGCGTAAACGCTCTTCAAGAATAAGATCATCACGTTTATTAGCCACATGCCTAAGGCTTGCAATTGCTGCACCCGTACCAGCAGGTATCAAACGACCAACAATCACATTTTCTTTTAGGCCTTCAAGAAGATCAGCCTTACCAGAAATTGCAGCTTCAGTAAGAACTCTAGTAGTTTCTTGGAAAGATGCCGCTGAAATGAATGAACGTGTCTGCAATGACGCTTTAGTAATACCAAGCAACACTGGGTTTCCAATTGCTGGTTTTTTACCATCTGCTGTCAGCTGATCGTTAAGTTCATCAAGATCCATTTTATCAATCTGCTCATCTTTAAGCAAACCACTATCACCTGGTTTTGTGATTTCAACTTTTTGCAACATTTGGCGAACAATCACCTCAATATGCTTGTCATTGATAGTCACACCTTGCAGGCGATAAACATCTTGAATTTCTTTAATTAAGAAGCGAGCTAATTCCTCAACACCTTTAATTGCTAAAATATCGTGTGGAGCTGGATTACCATCTAAAATATATTCGCCCTTCTCAATCACATCACCTTCTTGAAGATGAAATGGCTTGCCTTTAGGAATTAGATATTCAGCTGGCTCATCACCCTCAATAGCAGATTCAATGATGATACGGCGTTTATTCTTATAATCTCGACCAAAGCGAATTGTTCCATCAATCTCTGCAATAATAGCATGATCTTTTGGACGACGAGCTTCAAATAACTCAGCAACTCTAGGCAAACCACCTGTAATATCGGTTGTTTTTGCACTTTCCAATGGAACACGGGCAATAACATCACCAGGTGTTACTTTTTCACCAGGTTCAACAGAAATAACTGCTTCAACTGAAAGTTGATAACGAGCATCACTACCACGATCTAATTTCACAACTTCGCCTTTACGCGCAATTGCAAGGGCAGGAACAAGCCCCTCGCCACGAGGGTTTGTACGCCAATCAACAACAACACGTTTTGTAAATCCAGTTGTCTCATCAGTGCTTTCTGCAACTGAAGTGCCATCAACCAAATCTTCAAACAAAATTTCACCATCAACCTCTGCCAAAATAGGGCGTGTATACGGATCCCATTCAGCTAGACGTTGTGAGCGTTGCACTTCATCACCATCATCAACACGAATTTTCGCACCATAAGAAATACGATGAGAAGCAAGCTCTTTACCCTTGGCATCAACAATAACAAGCGTAACATTTCTACCCATTGCTATAAGTGTTTTATCACTACCTTCAACCACATTGCGATTGCGAATTTCAATAGTGCCAGTTGCTCCAGCTTCAAGGAATGAATTATCAACCACCTGCGCCGTACCACCAATATGGAATGTACGCATCGTTAGCTGCGTACCTGGTTCACCAATTGACTGAGCCGCAATAACACCAACGGCTTCACCCATATTTACTGGTGTTCCACGAGCAAGATCACGACCATAGCATTTAATGCAACAACCCTGACGAACTTCACAAGTTAAAGGTGATCTAATGCGAACAGTGATAACGCCAGCTTCTTCAATAGCATCGGCATCTTTTTCCTCAATCAATGCACCCTTCTTAGCCAAAACACTACCTGTTTCAGGGTGAACAACAGCATCAGCCAATGTACGGCCAAGAATACGCTGACCAATTGAAGATACAACTTGACCACTATCAACAACCGCTTCAACTGTAAGCCCTGCTTTTGTGCCACAATCTTGTGTATTAATAATTGCATCTTGAGCAACATCAACAAGACGACGTGTCAAATAACCAGAGTTAGCTGTTTTAAGCGCAGTATCTGCCAGACCTTTACGAGCCCCGTGAGTAGAGTTAAAATACTCAATAACACTAAGGCCTTCTTTAAAGTTAGAGATAATTGGTGTTTCAATGATCGAGCCATCTGGACGAGCCATAAGACCACGCATACCAGCTAACTGTTTCATCTGAGCTGGTGAGCCACGCGCACCAGAGTGAGACATCATGTAAACCGAGTTAATTGGCTTTTGGCGACCTGTTTCTTCATCATACTCAACAGAAGAAATTTCACTCATCATGTCATCAGCGATTACATCACCACATTTTGACCAAGCATCAACTACCTTATTATATTTCTCACCAATGGTGATAAGGCCTTTATTATATTGCTGCTCATAATCTTCAACATTTTTACGGGTTTTCTCAACAATTATAGCCTTGCTTTCAGGAATAACCATATCGTCTTTACCAAAAGAAATACCTGCCTTACACGCATGTTTAAAGCCAGCACCCATCATCTTATCACAAAAGATAACTGTCGCTTTTTGACCACAAGCACGATAAACGGTATCGATCATTTTCGAGATCATTTTTTTGGTCATTACCTGATTGCATGTTTCAAATGGTACAGCAATATGAAGTGGTAATAGCTGGCCAATAATCATACGACCAGGAGTTGTATCAACAACTTTAAAATCAATATTACCTTTTTCATCAATTGTTTTTACACGACCTTTAATCTTGGTGTGCATTGTAACAATCTTATTATCAAGAGCTTGCTCAAGCTCACCAAAAGAAGCAAAAGCCATGCCCTCACCTGGCTCATTATCATTCATCAACGAGAGATAATATAGACCAAGCACAATATCTTGCGATGGCACAATAATCGGATGACCATTGGCTGGGTGCAAAATATTATTAGTAGACATCATAAGAACACGAGCTTCAAGCTGCGCTTCTAACGAAAGAGGAACGTGAACCGCCATTTGATCGCCATCAAAATCGGCATTAAAAGCCGCACAAACTAATGGGTGCAATTGAATAGCTTTACCTTCAATCAGATGAGGTTCAAATGCTTGAATACCCAATCTGTGCAAAGTTGGCGCACGGTTGAGTAAAACTGGATGCTCACGAATTACTTCTTCCAAAATGTCCCAAACTTCTGGTCTTTGTTTTTCAACCAGTTTTTTAGCCTGCTTAACAGTAGAAGAGAAACCCTTGGCTTCAAGACGTGAATATATGAATGGCTTAAATAGCTCAAGAGCCATTTTTTTAGGCAAACCACATTGATGTAGTTTTAATTCAGGGCCAACAGTAATAACTGAGCGGCCTGAATAATCAACACGCTTACCAAGCAAGTTTTGTCTAAAACGACCCTGTTTACCTTTAAGCATATCTGAAAGAGATTTAAGCGGACGCTTATTAGCACCAGTAATTGTGCGACCTCGGCGACCATTATCAAATAATGCATCAACAGATTCTTGCAACATACGCTTTTCATTACGAACAATAATATCAGGCGCACGTAATTCAATCAGCCTTTTAAGACGATTATTGCGGTTAATAACACGACGATAAAGGTCGTTAAGATCAGATGTAGCAAAACGACCACCATCAAGCGGAACAAGCGGGCGCAATTCAGGTGGAATAACTGGAATAACAGTCATAATCATCCACTCTGGTTTATTGCCAGAAACGATGAACTGCTCAACAACTTTGAGGCGTTTAGCTAATTTTTTAGGCTTTAATTCAGTTGTAGCTTCAGCAATTTCAACACGAAGTTGCGCCGCAGTTTTTTCTAAATCAAGCTCAATAAGCATTTCTCGAATTGCTTCAGCACCAATCATGCCAGTGAAGGCATCAGATCCAAATTGATCTTGAGCATCAATATACTGCTCTTCTGTTAGCATTTCATATTGAGCAAATGGAGTTAAACCAGGTTCTGTAACAACATAATATTCAAAATATAAAATCCGCTCAATATCCTTAAGCGTCATATCAAGCAGTAGTGCAATACGTGATGGTAGTGATTTCAAAAACCAAATATGAGCAACAGGAGCTGCAAGCTCAATATGCCCCATACGCTCACGGCGAACACGTGAAAGCGTGACTTCAACACCACATTTTTCACAAATAACGCCTTTAAACTTCATGCGCTTATATTTGCCGCACAAACATTCATAATCTTTAGTTGGGCCAAAAATACGTGCGCAAAAAAGACCGTCACGTTCGGGGTTAAATGTCCGATAATTAATGGTTTCTGGTTTTTTAATCTCGCCGAAAGACCAAGAAAGAATTTTCTCAGGGCTAGCAATGTTAATCTTCATTTGATCGAAGACTTGTGCGCTTGCCTGCGGATTAAAAGGGTCCATAACTTGATGGTGATGGTTCATCTTTTTTTCTCCTCTTTTTGCTTTTTCTTTTTTAAAAAGCAAATTGAATTGTAATTAACTGGAGCGTCGGATTATTCCGCCGCATCCGCAGGTGTATCAACTGATGATTCTAACTCATCGGTATTTGAATCTAACAGCTCATCGCCATCATCTTCATATTCCGTTTCAGTTAGCTCAACATTTAAACCAAGTGATCTAATCTCTTTAACCAAAACATTAAAGCTCTCAGGAATACCTGGTTCAAACGCATTATCACCGCGAACAATAGATTCATAAACCTTGGTACGACCGCTAACATCATCTGACTTGATTGTAAGCATTTCTTGCAAAGTATATGCAGCACCATAAGCCTCAAGAGCCCAAACTTCCATCTCACCAAATCTTTGGCCGCCAAATTGTGCTTTACCACCAAGAGGTTGTTGAGTAACCAGCGAGTAAGGGCCAATTGAGCGAGCATGAATTTTATCATCAACCAAGTGATGAAGTTTAAGCATATAAATATAACCAACTGTCACTTTGCGATCAAATTTCTCACCCGTACGTCCATCATAAAGAGTTGATTGACCAGAACCATCAAGCCCTGCTCGCTCTAACATTTCAACAATATCTGTTTCAACAGCACCGTCAAAAACCGGAGTTGCAATAGAAACACCGTCTTTTAGTTGTTCGCCAAGAAGCACTACGCTTTCATCATCAAGGTTATTTAAACTTTTATCATCCTTGAACAAATATTTCACTTCGTCTTTAAGCGGATTAAGGTCGCCATTCTCACGATAAACTCGAAGCATATTATCAATCTTCTTACCCATGCCAGCACATGCCCAGCCAAGGTGAGTTTCAAGAATTTGCCCAACATTCATACGAGATGGAACACCAAGTGGATTAAGAACGATTTCTACAGGCGTACCATCTTCCAAGAAAGGCATATCTTCTTGCGGCATAATGCGAGAAACAACACCCTTATTTCCGTGACGGCCAGCCATCTTATCGCCTGATTGTAATTTGCGCTTGGTAGCAACAAAGACTTTAACCATCTTCATAACACCAGGAAGCAATTCATCACCACGCTGAAGTTTATCAACTTTGTTGATAAAACGCTGTTCTAATAATTTGCGGCTATCATCATACTGAGCTTGCAATACTTCAATTTCAGACATTACTTTATCGTCATCAACTGCAAACTGCCACCATTTTGAACGTGGTTGGCTCTCAAAAACGCTATCATTTAGCTTAGTGCCAACTATATAGCTTTTTGGGCCAGCAGTAGCTTCTTTGCCAAATAGCATTTCTTTTAAACGAGCAAAAACATTTCGGTTCAAAATTGATTGTTCGTCATCTCTGTCTTTTGCAAGATGTTCAATTTCTTCACGCTCAATTGCCATTGCACGTTCGTCTTTTTCAATACCATGTCGGTTAAATACTCTAACCTCAACAACCGTTCCACTATCTCCCGGAGGAACACGCAACGAACTATCACGAACATCAGATGCCTTATCGCCAAAAATTGCACGAAGAAGTTTTTCCTCTGGTGTCATTGGACTTTCGCCCTTTGGAGTGATTTTGCCAACCAAAATATCCCCAGGACCAACTTCAGCACCAATATGAACAATGCCAGCCTCATCAAGATTTCTTAAGGCTTCTTCTGAAACATTAGGAATATCACGAGTAATTTCTTCAGGGCCAAGTTTTGTATCACGAGCCATAACTTCATAATCATCAATATGAATTGAAGTATAAACATCATCTTTAACAATTTTATCACTCAACAAAATTGAATCTTCAAAATTATAGCCATTCCAAGGCATAAAGGCCACAAGAACGTTCCTACCAAGTGCTAAATCACCCAAATCAGTTGAAGGGCCATCAGCAATAATATCACCCTCATTCACATGATCGCCCATCACAACCAATGGTCTTTGGTTAATACAAGTAGATTGATTTGATCTTTGGAACTTCATCAAATTATAAATATCAACACCAGATTTTGAAGCGTCCATTTCTTGAATAGCTCGAACAACAATACGTGTTGCATCAACTTGATCCACAATACCAGAGCGTTTTGCAACAATCGCCGCACCACTATCACGTGCAACAACTGCTTCCATACCAGTGCCAACATAAGGCGCATGAGAGCGCAATAATGGCACAGCCTGACGCATCATGTTTGATCCCATCAAAGCACGGTTAGCATCATCATTTTCAAGGAATGGAATAAGAGAAGAAGCAATAGAGATAACCTGTTTAGGACTAACATCCATCAAATCAATTTGATCGACCGGAGTAAGTGAAACCTCACCCACATGACGTGATGTTACAAGATCATTGGCAAATTTACCATTCTTGTCCATTTTAGCATTAGCCTGCGCCACATGATATTTTGCCTCTTCCATTGCTGAAAGATAAACAACTTCATCAGTTGGCTTGCTGTCTTTAACTCTACGATATGGAGTTTCAATAAAACCGTATTTATTCACCCGAGCAAATGTCGCCAATGAATTAATAAGACCAATATTTGGCCCCTCAGGCGTTTCAATTGGGCAGATACGGCCATAATGAGTAACGTGAACATCACGAACTTCAAAACCAGCACGCTCGCGAGTTAGACCACCCGGCCCAAGCGCGCTAAGACGGCGTTTATGGGTAATTTCTGAAAGTGGGTTTGTTTGATCCATAAATTGTGAAAGCTGAGAAGAGCCAAAAAACTCACGCACAGCCGCCGCAGCAGGCTTAGCATTTATCAAATCTTGTGGCATCACAGTATCAATTTCAACCGAGCTCATACGCTCTTTTATTGCTCGCTCCATGCGAAGCAGACCAATGCGATATTGATTTTCCATCAACTCACCAACCGAGCGAACACGACGATTACCAAGGTTATCAATATCATCAATAACACCCTTGTTATCACGAAGGTTAACTAGGGTGCGAACAACTTCAACAATATCCTCTTTGCGTAGAACACGAACTGTGTCATCACACTCCATATCAAGACGCATATTCATTTTTACACGGCCAACTGCTGAAAGATCATAACGTTCACTATCAAAAAACAATGACTTAAACATCGCTTCAGCTGTATCTATCGTTGGTGGCTCACCTGGGCGCATAACACGATAAATATCAAACAAAGCATCTTCACGAGTTTCATTTTTATCAAGTGCTAGCGTGTTGCGGATATATGCACCGATATTCACATGATCGATATTAAGAATTTGCAATTTATCAAAACCAGCTTCGCTAAGTTTTTCAAGCAAATTTTCATCAATTTCAGCACCAGCTTCGGCATAAATCTCGCCAGTTTCCATGTTGAACATATCTGCAGAAATGAATGAGCCGTAAATATCTTCGTCTTGGATCAACAGATGTTTTAGGCCAGCTTCTTCAAGTTTCTTAGCTCCACGAGCAGAAAGTTTTACCCCTGCCTCATGCACAACTTTGCCAGTTTTAGCGTCAATAAGATCGGCTAAAGGCTTAACACCTTTAAATCTGTCTGCTTCAAAAGGCTTCTTCCAACCCTTTTTAGTTTTTACATACTCAAAACTAGTATAATAAGTATCTAAAATCTCCTCAGCGTCCATGCCAAGAGCTTTTAAGAGTGAAGTTACAGGGATTTTACGACGACGATCAATACGAGCAAAAACAATATCCTTTGGATCAAACTCAATATCAAGCCAAGAACCACGGTAAGGAATGATGCGAGAAGCAAAAAGCAACTTACCAGATGAATGCGAATTACCTTTATCGTGATCAAAAAACACACCAGGAGAGCGATGCATTTGTGAAACAATAACACGCTCAGTACCATTAACAACAAAAGTGCCATTAGTAGTCATAAAGGGCATATCACCCATATATACTTCTTGCTCTTTAATATCTTTAACAGATTTAGCACCCGTTTCTTCATCAATATCAAATACAATTAGGCGCAACGTCACTTTAAGAGGAGCAGCAAATGTCATGCCACGTTGGCGACACTCTTCCACATCATATTTTGGTTGCTCAAATTCATAACGAACAAATTCAAGTGAAGCTGAGTTAGAAAAATCAGCAATTGGAAAAACTGATTTAAAAACAGATTGCAAACCCTCATCAAGACGGCCACCCTCTGGCTCGTCCATAATTAAAAAATGTGCATAAGATGTTTTTTGCACTTCGATAAGATTTGGCATTTTGGTAATCTCATCAATCTTACCAAAAGACTTACGCACCTTGCGGCGGCCATTGAAATTGGTAGCCATATCAGCTCCTATTCGCTAAAAATTTTAAAATGAAAAAGCAATTGTCCAAAACGCCGACAATCAGCCGTCGGCCTTCTAGGCACGTGCCTAATATTATAACTCAAATGCATAACTAAACGTGATTCGTTTACTATACTATAATTTCTTAACTATAATAAAAGCATGTCTTTTATTTGACAGCTCTAAAATAGCAAAAATCGAGGTGACAATAGCCACCTCGAAAATAATTTAAAAGCAGATTACTTAACGTCTACTTTAGCACCAGCAGCTTCTAATTTAGCTTTAAGTTCAGCAGCTTCGTCTTTAGAAACGCCTTCTTTAACTGGTTTTGGTGCGCCTTCAACAAGTGCTTTAGACTCAGCAAGACCAAGACCTGTAATTGCACGAACCTCTTTAATAACGTTAAGTTTCTTAGCACCCATTTCAACTAGGATAACGTCAAATTCAGTTTGTTCTTCAGCAGCAGCACCTGCATCGCCAGCAGCTGCAGCAACAGCAACTGGAGCAGCAGCAGAAACGCCCCATTTTTCTTCAAGTAACTTTGAAAGTTCAGATGCTTCCAAAACAGTAAGTTCAGACAAATCGTCTACTAGTTTATTTAGATCAGCCATTTTATTTCCTTTAAATGGTTGTTAGTTTAAGTTTAATTGTGAATAAGTTGCATCGCCTTAACTAAGCAGCACCCTTTTCTGAATATGCCGAAATAACTCTTGCCACTTGACCACCTGGTGCTTGAACAACCATTGCGATTTTTGCCGCTGGTTGCGTAAGCATACCTGCGATTTTTCCGCGTAATTCGTCAAGTGAAGGTAGTTTAGCCAAGGCATTAACGCCATCAGCATCAAGTTCAGTTGATCCCATTGCACCACCAAGAATAACAAGTTTATCGTTATCTTTAGCGAATTTTGCTGCGATTTTAGGCGCAGTTACAGGATCATCTGAATAAGCAACAAGTGTAGGGCCTGTAAACAGGCCACTTATGTCTGCATTTTCAGTTTGTTTAAGAGCCAACATTGCAAGACGGTTTTTAGCAACTTTAACCTGACCGCCAGCCGTTTTCATTTGAACACGAAGTTCTTCTAATTCGGCTACGCTAAGACCAGAGTAATGAGCAACGACAATTACCTCAGAAGACGAAAACGCCTCTGTGAGTGTTTTGACGAGCTCTGCTTTTTCCGCTCTATCCACTATTTCTCTCCACATTAAGTTTGAAACTATTTTCAAACTATTGCTATTGAGTTGTCTCTTATTTTAGCCAAAATGACTATAATGAGACAACGGCTCAATGCCTGTAGCCTTAAAAATATTCTCATAACAAGAATAAATCTTTGGCTTGGTTCGAACCGAAACGAGAAAAGCCAAATTAGACTTAAAACTCAAAATCGATTTTCACCCTATCTATTGCTGGCATACTTTAAGAAATAGGCAAACCCTATTCCACCCGCAGTCTTTGACAGGACTTTGCCAAAAAGAGGAACTTAAAAAGCTCATTAATGGCATCTTAGGCAAAAAAATCCGCCTAAAACTTTTTACTCAAAAACCCTTACGAAAGAGCCGATGAGGTATCAACATGAACACTAGGGCCCATAGTTGAAGAAATTGAAATACGCTTAATATAAACGCCTTTAGCACCAGATGGTTTTGCTCTGCTCACAGCATTAACAAATGCCTTGATATTTTCAAGCAATGCTTCTTGCGTAAAAGACGACTTGCCAACACCTGCGTGTAAAATTCCTGCTTTTTCAACACGAAACTCAACCGCACCGCCCTTAGCAGCTTTAACAGCAGCACCAACATCAGGAGTAACAGTGCCAACTTTTGGGTTTGGCATCATATTACGTGGACCAAGAACTCTACCTAAACGGCCAACAATTGGCATCATATCAGGAGTAGCAATACAGCGATCAAAATCAATCTTACCCGCTAAAACCTGCTCAGCTAATTCTTCAGCACCAACAATATCAGCACCTGCCGCTTTAGCTTCATCAGCTTTTGCATCACGTGCAAAAACAGCAACACGAATAGATTTGCCTGTACCATTTGGTAAATTAATAACACCACGAACCATTTGATCTGCATGACGAGGGTCAACACCAAGGTTCATTGCAATATCTACAGTTTCATCAAATTTCGCATTTGCTCTTTCTTTAACAAGCGCAACAGCATCATTAATTGCATAATTTTTAATACGGTCAATGCCATTCAAATTAGCTTTATATCTTTTATTTTTAGCCATGATTTACCCCTGAACCTCAATACCCATAGAACGAGCAGAACCAGCAACCTGCGCCATAGCAGCTTCCACAGTATCCGCATTCAAATCATTCATTTTCTTTTCAGCAATAGCACGCAATTGGCTTTGCGAAATTGAACCAGCAACTTCATGACCTGGTTTATTAGAACCAGATTTTAGTTTAAGAGCCTGTTTAATATAAAAGCTCACCGGTGGCATTTTGAGTTCAAATGAAAAACTCTTATCCGCATAAATTGTAATAATCGTTGGGATTGGTGAATTCTTTTCCATTTCCTGAGTTTTTGCGTTAAACGCCTTACAAAACTCCATAATGTTAAGACCACGTTGCCCCAAAGCTGGTCCAATCGGTGGTGACGGATTTGCCGCACCTGCTGGAACTTGTAGCTTTAAATAGCCAGTAATTTTCTTCGCCATAATCGTCCTTTCAACAATTTCACCTGAAACTTTCAGGTATTTAGACGTTTGTGGTACAAGGTTAACCCGATGAATGGCATCATCGCCCTCTTCCACACTCAAAAAAGCATATATTAAAACCTAAAAAGCATATTGCTTTAAAGTTTTTCTACCTGCCCATATTCCAACTCAACCGGAGTAGCCCGACCAAATATAGAAACTTCTACTTTGAGGCGCGCACGCTCCTCATCGATTTCTTCAACAAGCCCATTAAACGAAGCAAATGGACCATCACTAACTCGAACCTGTTCACCAATTTCAAACGAAATTGATGGCTTAGGACGCTCAACACCTTCTTGCACTTGTTGCAAGATGCTTTGTGCTTCCGCTTCAGAAATTGGAATAGGCTTATTATCTGAACCTAAAAACCCAGTAACCTTTGGCGTATTTTTAATAAGATGGAATGTTTCGTCAGTTAATTCCATTTTCACCAAAATATATCCAGGGAAAAACTTTCGCTCAGCATCAACTTTACGCCCACGACGAACTTCAACAACTTTTTCTACAGGAACAAGAACCTCATCAAACAAATCATCAAGTTTTGTCTGCGTGATTTTTTCTAAGATTGCGTCTGCAACCTTACGCTCAAAATTAGAATAAGCCTGAACAATATACCACCGCTTAGCCATTTATTAAACCTGCTCCTAAATCAAAAAACCAAAAACCCACTAATTAAAAACTAGCGAATAGACAACAACATCTGCACGAGCCAAGAAATAACCTGATCCGAGAGCATAAAAAAGATACTAGCTAGCGCAACCATAACCAAAACCATAATCGAGGAAACTATTGTTTCATTACGAGATGGCCATACAACTTTTTTTACCTCTGTTCGCACTTGCTGCAAAAAAGTAAACGGGTTGGTTTTTGCCATGATTTTGACCTAACTATGCTAGTTTTATCCACAACTCAAAGCCGCACGAGTCACCCCATGCGGCATTATTTAACTGCTATCTATAAAAAAGCACCGCTAAAAGCAAGTGCTGATGCAGTATTTTTTGCTTTTTTGCAATTATATTTAAACTATAGCTTTGGCAGGGGCGGAGGGACTCGAACCCACGACCCTCGGTTTTGGAGACCGATGCTCTACCAACTGAGCTACACCCCTAAAGCCAAACGCTTGTCTAATTGCATTTACTAAATGGTGCAAGACAAATATCTGCAGATATGAAATTTTTAAAATAGATAAGAATTTAAAAAATAATTAAACTTATGCCACCAATGGCTTTTTCACCAAATCTGGCTGAATTTTTGGCTGAGCAATTTTGTCGCTTGCTCTGCGTTTAAAATTCATTCTTTGCGCTTGTTTTTCTTTTTCCTGCTTCTCTTTTATTACTATTTCTTGTGGAGTTAATTCCATTTTAAAAACCTCAACAGTCGAATCTAACTCATTCACCTGATGATTAGACTTTCCAATTACTGCATTGATTTCATCTACAAGAGAGGCATTATTATGGGTAGATTTTTCTAATTGATTAACTGCTAAATTCACATCTTCAATTAAACTAGCTTGATCTCTACTAGAAATAGCCAACCCCTGCATTGTTTCACTATTTAACTTTATTAAGGGAATCATATCTAACAAACTACTTGAAACTTGCGTTACATATTTTGAACCCAAACCAACCTCAGATGCACTTTGCTCAATCAGTTGCTTCACTTCATCAGATGCTTTTGCCGCTTGCTGTGCAAGGCTACGAACCTCAACTGCCACTACAGCAAAACCTTTACCTGCCTCCCCTGCTCTTGCGGCCTCTACTGAAGCATTAAGAGCCAATAAATTTGTCTGAAAAGCAATATCATCAATCATGCCAATCACATTAGAAATCTTAGCAGAAGAATTCATGATCTTTTCCATGGCATCAGTCGTTTTACTGACCATATCACCGCTCTGCTGGGCTGTTTTTAAAAGGTTTATAGACTTATCACTAGCCTCGTCAGCTTTAGAGGCGTTCCTTATCACCATGTCCGACAAGCTACCCATGGTTGATAATGTTGCTTTAATAGTTTCTTTTTGTTGTTGGGTTCGATCACTTAAATCTTTTGAGCCGTCTAAAATATCACTAGATGCAGTTTTAAGCGTTCCAGATGTTTCCTTCAATTGACCTATAATATCGCTTAGTCGATCAACTACATTATTAGTACTGTCTTTTAGAATTAAAAAAGAACCACGATAATTCCCCTCAACTCTCTTACTAAGATCTTCCTTGCTTACTGCGCTTAAAACATCACCAGTTTCTAACAAACCACGATTAACCACACCAATTAAATCGTTTACTTGCTTTGCAATGACAGAAAATTCATCATCTCCACGTTGAATTTGCATGCGCTTTGAAAAATCACCTGCAATTGCTGCCTCAACAGTTCCACCAATCTTAGACCTAAGTTCATCAATAACATTTGTTCTTTGTGCAGCAGAATCAGACATATAATTAATAGATTGATTAATTTTATCAACAGATTGCAGATACATTCCCTGCATTCCTAAAGAGCTAATTTTTCGATAAAACCTCCCCTCTCCAGCAGCACTCAATGCCAATGAAGCATCACGAACAAATGCATCATTTGTATCAATCATTGAGTTCATCTGATTTGCAACATTTCGCATTTCACCTTTCGTTCTAGAAACAGACAAACGCTTTTCAAAATCTCCACTTGCTACGGCAATGCTAACCCTTGAGATATTTTTTAAATATTTTTTTACATTAATAACGCTTAATATAACAAAGCAAATTGCAGCGAGCTGAATAATACCAGCTGTAATTAAAACTGAAGAAGCTGCAGATTCCCCAATATAAACATAATATAATATTGTTAATGAGGAAATTCCTGAGATAATAGAAAAAATAAGAATCTTTGAAACGGAAGACAAATTTGTCATGCCCAATACCCTTTAATTTAAAGTAATCACTTATATTCGACTAGTTTTTACTCCCCCTACAACTTGATTAGATCAATTCAAAACTAGCAATTTTTATTCAGACTAGTCAGTCATGGTTAAAAATGTATGATAAAACCTGCAGTGCATAGTAAAAACCCTATAATTAGAACTATCCTAATGTAAATACTTACAAATTTTCTCTTGAGTAAATAAAAAATAATTCAAATATCTACAATTTTAAACTTGAAAACATAGATAATGCGTGAAACCCTTATGTAAGAATACGTATAGATTCTTTTATTCAAGGAGAGAAATATAATGAAAATTCAATGGAGAGATGAGCTTAGTGTAGACAATGGTGGGCCAATTGATGCCGATCATAAATATCTTGTTAGTTTAATCAATGCGACGCTAGATTTAGATAAGAAGCCAGAGCGTGAAAAACTATTCATTGAAATATTAGAAAGGCTAAAAATCTACGCAAAGGTTCATTTTAGACGTGAAGAAAGTTTGCAAAAAGCCTCAGGTTATCCTGAAAGTGAAAACCATAAAAAAGAACATGTTTACCTTGAGCGTAAACTTGATGTAATTATTAATGTTGCAAAAAAAGAAATGGCTGAAAAAACATCATCACAAAAATCAGATTTAATTTTCAAGCAAACCCAAAAATTTCTCAATGAATGGTTAATTCAACATGTGATTGGGCATGACCTAAAAATGAAAGAATATACGAGCCTTATGAGCGAAAAAGCTAAAGAGCTAAAATCAATCGAAGATATATAACTTTATAAAATTCTAAAAACTAAACGCATTGCAAGTGAATTTTACAAAAAAGCTACAAGCAAATATTGTGCAAAAACAATTAATGTTGCTCCATACCTGAATTACGGGAGGAGCGAATTAACGTAAAAATGGTGGAGCAACCCTGTATTCAACACAGGGAAGGCTCTAGTCACTAAAGAGCGAAAGCGGCCAACGGCGACAAGAAAAAACCAAAGCCAAAAACTCCAACCCCAATGCTCTGCACCAAACGGCGGGGGTGTCGGGGTCGGGAGCAAAGCGACCAACGGCGACAAGAAACAAATGGTGCAGGCGGCGAGAGTCGAACTCGCACGAGGGTTAACCTCTCAGGATTTTAAGTCCTGTGTGTCTACCATTCCACCACGCCTGCATCACTTTAACAAAGCCTAATCTGTACCTCCAGATATTGGCTCTGCGTAAGTCACCTCAAGATCCCATGGAAAATAAATCCATGTGTCCTGAGAAACCTCAGTAATAAAAGTATCAACCACATCATTGCCCAATGGCTTGGCATATACGGTTGCAAAGTGAGCATTGGGCAACATCTTCCTCACTATGCGAGCCGTTGCACCAGTATCCACCAAGTCATCGACTATCAACACTTTCTTGCCCTTTATGTCTAGAGCTAAAATGTCTTTTGACAGATCTTTTAATATTTCTATTCCGCCTTGGCTTTTATGGTCGTAACTTTTAGCCGAAACACACTCAACAACCCTAATATTAAGCTCTCGAGCAACAATTGCTGCTGGCACTAATCCACCACGGGCAATTGCCACAATAGCATCAAAAGGGCCAATGCTTGATAACCGCCAAGCTAAAGCTCTCGAATCACGATGAAACTGATCCCAGCTAACAGGAAAAGATTTTTTTGGTGAGTTCATTCTCTTCTCTTCTTTTAAATTGCCGTAATTTTACGTCTTACTTGTTGGCAGTGTTATGTCATTATCTTTGTGTATTTTGTCGACCATTGTTTGCACTAGCTTTGCTGCTTGTTCAAGCGCAATTTTGTCAATTGAGCGCAAAACAACACAAGAAAACTTACCCATCTGTGGATAAGAGCCAATTTTTACAGTTTTGAAGCTATTTTGTATCTCACCTAGCGCAAATGCAATTTTACTTTCGCCCACCCCTACAGTAATTTCTTTTGAATTTATTTTTTCCCCTTTAACAAAAGAAATTGCAATTTCATCAAGCATGGCCTGCATTATTACAGGAACTCCTGCAAGCACATAAACATTACCCATTTGAAACCCCGGTGCGCCAGTTACACTATTACTTATCAAATTAGCACCAGATGGAATACGAGCCATACGCTCCCTGCCAGCACTTAAAAAATCAACTTTTGAATGTTTTTGCATCATCAGTTTTGCTTGCTCACTCATGATTAACTCAACCCCGAACGCCTTAGCCATCGCAGCAGCTGTTATATCGTCATGAGTTGGACCAATGCCTCCAGTGCTAAAAACATAGCTATATCGTGAGCGAAGCGCATTTATTGCAGCAATAATTTCTTTTTCTTCATCAAGAACGATTCGCACTTCTTGTAAATCCACTCCTTTTTTTGTGCAAAAATCTGCAATGGTTGCAATATTTTTATCCTTAGTTTGGCCATTAAGAATTTCATCTCCTATAACCAATAAAGCTACATTCTTACGCAATTTAGAATTAGTTATATCTATCATCAGTAACCCTAATAATTATTGAGTAATATAAAATATGTAAAAATCATCTTGTAAAACATCTTTCCATAATATCAAACTAGATCTAGAACAATTATATTCTTTTGGAGTTTTTTATGGTTTCTTATGTAGATGCACAAGATGGAGCGCAAAGAGTTGCAGGCACTATTCCGCTTCATTCAGAGGTAGGATTTGCAGGCATGCGTAAAGCTGGCAATCTAACAGCACAAGCACTCGACATGCTAACCGCTCATGTTCGACCCGGAATAACTACCCTAGAATTAGACCGCCTAGCCTTTGAATTTGCAAAAGATCATGGCGCAAAACCTGCCACTTTATTCTATCGGGGTTTTAGACATTCCACCTGCACTTCACTAAATCATGTCGTTTGTCACGGCATACCATCAAACAAAACCATAAAAGAAGGTGATATATTAAATATAGACATCACTTTAGTGGTTGATGGCTGGCATGGTGACAGCTCACGCATGTATCCTGTTGGTGAAATATCTCGAAAAGCCGAACGGCTTATTGAAATTACCTATAAAAGTCTTGAGCTAGGGATTGCGGTAGCAAAACCGGGCAATACCACAGGTGATATTGGAGCTGCTATTCAAGAGTATGTTGAGGGGCAAAGGGCTAGTGTTGTTCGAGATTTTGTTGGCCATGGGCTTGGGCAGTTATTTCATGACGAACCAAGCATTATGCATTTTGGCAAAAAAGGTGATGGCGCAGAGCTAAAAGAGGGCATGATTTTTACGATTGAGCCAATGGTAAACCTTGGCAAACCAAATGTAAAAATATTATCAGATGGCTGGACAGCTGTAACTAGGGATCGATCCTTATCAGCTCAATGCGAACATTCAATTGGCATAACAAAACATGGGTGCGAAATATTTACATCATCTCCAATGGGCATTTTTAACCCATTAGAGGCACAAAATAAATGAAATCAGCTAAAGACAAACCTCACTATCATGGCCATCGCAACAGGCTACGCAAACGCTTTGAAGAAAGCGGCGCAAACGCATTACAAGATTATGAATTATTAGAACTAATTTTATTTAGACTTTTACCAAGACGAGATACCAAGCCAATTGCCAAGGCAATGATAAAAAGATTTGGTAATTTTTCTGAGAGTATAGCCGCACCCCCTCACCTATTAAAAGAAATTGATGGGCTTGGCGATAGTGCAATAGCAGATCTTAAAGTCATTTTAGCTGCCGCTCAGCATTTTGCAAAAGACAAAATTCCAAAAAAAATAGTGCTTGGGTCATGGAGTTCATTGCTTGATTATTGCAAAACTCAAATGGCCTATGAAACTATTGAACAGTTTCGAATATTGTTTTTAGACAAAAAGAACAACCTTATTGCTGATGAAATACAGCAAACTGGCACAATCGATCACACACCTGTTTATCCAAGGGAAGTGATAAAACGCTCACTCGAGCTTTCAGCAACTGCATTAATTTTAGTGCATAATCACCCCTCAGGAGATTCAACTCCCTCATCTGCAGATGTTAGAATGACTAAAGAGATTGAAAATATCGCAAATCCTTTAGGAATAACGGTTCACGATCATATAATAATATCTCGTGATGGTCATTCGTCTTTAAGGGCGTTAAAACTAATTTAGTTTAAAAACTTATTTGCCTCTGTGAATTAGCTTGCGAATTTTCTTAACAAAAACAATCATATTTGAATTATTTTTAATTTTATAACGCAGATATTTTTTTAATCGATGCCCCGACATAACTACATACCCAAGCAGAGTAAGGGGCATATAATAATGAACAAGTGAAACGGTTTTATTGCACCAATGGCGTTTTTCATCTGTAAGGCCAGCACCCATATCAAACATGTTTATTCCATTATCAAACACAGTTTGCATAACTCTTAGCAAACATTGTTTCCCCGGTGCTCCCTTTTGAATTTTTACATTTTCGCTCATCGAAGAAATTAGACAAAACATTCTGCCTTGATGAACAAGATTATACCTAATTGCAATAATTTCACCATTTAAGCGCAATATATGTAACACTCCGCTCAAATCTCCCTCTAATGCCCCTGCTTTATGATAAAATTCCTTTCGATCCTGCTCCACAAAAGGGTCTTCTATCCCTTGCACAGCAAATCTTTTAGCACGCTGAGCAAACATAATTTCAATTATTTCTCTTGCCTTAGGAGATTTTGCACTCATTTCCTCAAACGCAACATCACCAAATGCATTTAATTTTATACTATGCTGCTTGTCGTGTTTACGTCTTGTTCTAGTACGCTGCTCTTTATCACAACTCTCCCAGCTATCAAATTCAGCACGATAGAGCTGATCCGCTGGCACACTAACTCCAATTTGTGAGAATAAATCATTATCTTTATTTGTAGTATATTGAGGAACAAATCTAAAAAAAGCTATATCCACACCCTTAAAGCTGTTCCTTAAAGCAAGCCAAAGCTCCTTACGCTGACTAGAACTTAAACTTGCCATAGCCTTACTATCAACGAGAGGCGCACCCGAGCCAACATGATACGCTCCATAAGGGACAAGAACCTTAACGCCCATATGACTATCTAACTCAAAAGCCATGCCAATAATTGGCTTATTATCTAGCTTTACAACAAAAAAACTTTGATCTTTTTTTGCAACTGAAAAGCTATCAATCCAAAGACGAATAAATTCATAACTCTGCCCTGGAGATTCTAGCCCATGCTTTTCTAATGAACGCCATTCGCTTTTAACTCTAGAAATATCGTCACTTACAATTACTGATACATTAAGCTCAGCACAATCTGCACTGCTCTTTGTTTTTATGTTCGTAATTGAGTAACGATTATCGATAGCTGAAGCCTCTAGAGTCACAAGATTCTACCTTTATAAAAATATAATTAAATTTTTCTCAAGCTACTAAAGTTTCATATTCATAGATTCACAAAACTTTATCGTTCTCACAATAAAATTATCGCCTCATAAAAATATGTAACATTTTTTAAAAAAAACTTAAAAGGAAAACTTTAAACTATATTAACCTAGTTGGTTAAGGGCAGGAAATGTTGCCTGAAACCAATAGGAAAGCCGTGTAAATTGACCCGTCATAAACAGAACGCCTGTTAGAACCAATAAACCACCCATAACCTTCTCAACTATTCCCAAATGTTTTTTAAAACCGTTAAAAAAGCTAGTGAATGGTCCAATAGCCATGCCTGCGAGTAAAAACGGCAAACCAAGCCCTGCAGAATATACCGCCAATAACCCTGCCCCATCATAAGCCGAAGATTTTGTTGCCGCTACAGACAAAATTGCTGCCAAAATTGGCCCAATGCAGGGTGTCCAGCCAATTGCAAAAGCAAGACCAAGCCCAAAACCACCAACTGGCCCACTAGCAATTGCAGGCCCATGATGACGCATTTGCATATTTAACAAGCCAATTTTAAAAACGCCTAAAAAATGCAAACCCATCGCAATTATCAACAACCCTGCAATTGGCGTTAGAAACGGTAATATTTGTCGAAAAGCCTGCCCAAAAGCCGTTGCCGTTGCACCAAGCGTGATAAAAACTACCGAAAAACCAAGAATGAAAAACAAAGAGGTGAAAACAGTTCGCCGCCATAAGGCTGAGGGTTTTGCGCCTTCTTTTTGCAACTGCTCAAATGATGCACCACTCATATACGTTAGATACGGAGGAACAAGAGGCAATACACACGGGCTTAAGAAACTCAAAACACCTGCACCAAAAACCATTGGCAATGAAAACTCAACCATTCTTATTCCTAACCTATTGTTTGGTTAGCTATCAACTAACCGCTAAGCATTACCTTGCGCAAGTGTATGAACATAAATATCGCAAAAAAGTGATCGTCTTAGTTGTCATCTAATAGACTTACATGCTAACTCGCACATAATTATATGAATCAAATATTCAACAAACGAGTGCAACCCCATGATTTCACGATATTCTCGCCCTGAAATGGTCGCCATTTGGTCACCACAATCAAAATTTCGCATTTGGTTTGAAATTGAAGCCCATGCAGCAACTGCTCAAGCAGAACAAGGAATAATTCCCAAAGAGGCCGCCAAAGTCATTTGGGAAAAGGGAGAAAACGCTGAGTTTAACGTTGAAAGAATTGATGAAATTGAACGTGAGGTAAAGCATGATGTGATTGCGTTTTTAACCCACCTATCAGAAATAGTTGGTGACGAAGCTCGTTTTGTACATCAAGGCATGACATCATCTGATGTTTTAGACACCACTCTTTCAGTTCAACTAAATCGTGCCTCCGATATATTATTGGCGGATATTGATGCCCTACTCGCCTCACTCAAAAAACGTGCTTTTGAGCATAAAAACACCATTACCATTGGTCGCTCACACGGCATTCATGCTGAGCCAACCACATTTGGCATAAAATTATCGCAAGCCTATGCTGAAATGGAGCGCAATCGTGAACGCTTAGTAGCCGCACAAAAAGATATTGCAACCTGCGCAACATCTGGCGCAATAGGCACTTTTGCAAATATTGACCCAAAAGTTGAAGAATATGTTGCAAAGCAACTAGGACTACGCATTGAGCCAGTTTCAACTCAAGTTATTCCTCGTGATCGCCATGCAATGTTTTTTGCTACATTAGGCGTAATTGCATCTTCAATTGAGCGAATCGCCACTGAAATTCGCCATCTTCAACGCACCGAAGTTCTTGAGGTAGAGGAATATTTCTCAAAAGGGCAAAAAGGCAGTTCTGCAATGCCCCACAAGCGCAACCCAATTTTGACTGAAAATTTAACAGGTCTTGCCCGTCTTGTTCGTGGCATGGTAATCCCTGCAATGGAAAATGTGGCACTTTGGCACGAGCGTGATATTTCTCACTCCTCTGTTGAGCGAATGATTGCACCAGATGCAACAATCACTTTGGACTTTGCCCTAGCTCGTTTAACTAACGTGATTGAAAACTTACTTGTCTACCCAAAAAACATGAAAGAAAACATGGATAAACTGGGTGGTTTGCACAATTCACAACGTGTGCTGCTAGCACTTACTCAAGCGGGACTTTCTCGTGAAGCAAGTTATTCTGCAGTGCAACGCAATGCAATGCAGGTTTGGCAAGCTAATGGTAATCGTGAGGGGAAATTTGCTCAATTATTAAAGGCTGATGAAGAAGTAGCAAAAGCTCTAACCCCAGCGCAAATTGACGATATGTTTGATGATGCCTATCACCTTAAACATGTAGATAGCATTTTTAAAAGAGTGTTTGGGGAGTAATGGGTGGTTAGTCCTCTGGACGATTAATTTTCTCTAGCCTTCGCTGAAACCCGCTCTCTTGTTACCCAGAACGCTCTCCACGTAAGCATGAGTGACCTCCCTATCACCCTGAGAGTCACCTTGAGCAACCTCCATGACACCCTGAGCAACCTCCATGTCACCCTGAGTGAAGCGAAGGGTCTTTGCTTGCGTCAAGAAATATGTTTCACCATTAAAAAAGAGCGTATCAGCTCCCTTAATAAACCAAATATGAAATTATCTAAACTTAAGACTCTGTCATAATTTCTTTTTGTGCTTGAGCCAAAAGCTCACTCATTTTAGCACGAAGGTCTTGCTCACTAACGCTAGCACCAGCAGCTTTTAAATCTGCACTAACTTTACGATAAACATCTTCGTCACCTGCTTCTTCAAAATCAGATGCAATCACTTCAGCAATATAGGCATCTACATCGGACTTACCAATTAAATCAGCAACCCAAATCGCAAGATGTTTATTACGACGTGCTTCAGCCCTAAAGGTTAAGTCAGCATTATGAACAAATTTTGATTCTTGTGCTTTTTCACGCTTGTCAAATGTTGTCATGTCTATTTCCTTTGTAATTATTCGCACCATTACAGTGCATCAAACTTATAGACATCATGTAAGCCACTAATGCCATCAAATCAACGCTTCTATTTGTGCAAAACTATAAAACTTTTAGTAAAACTGCAAAAATAAATTAAAAATCCAGCAAATTTCTTGTTTTTACCCAATAATACTTGCTTTTACCTAATAATAAGGCGAATGAAACGAATAATAATTTTCATAACAAAAGCAGTTTATCATGTCTAATCGTCGCAAAATATATGAAGGCAAAGCAAAAACTCTTTATGAAGGACCACAGCCAGGCACTTTAATTCAGCATTTCAAAGATGATGCAACCGCAGGCAACGGAAAAAAACACGAAATTATTGACGGCAAAGGCGTTTTGAATAACCGCATAAGTGAATATATTTTCTCTAACCTTAACAGGCTTGGCATTCAAACACACTTTATTCGACGTTTAAACATGCGTGAGCAGTTAATTAAAGAGGTTGAAATTATTCCGCTTGAAATTATAGTTCGCAACTTTGCGGCTGGCTCATTAGTTAAAAGACTAGGCTTAGAGCATGGAACACGCCTCCCCCGCTCAATTATTGAATTTTGTTATAAAGATGATGACCTAGGCGACCCGCTAGTTTCAGAGGAGCATATAACTGCTTTTGGCTGGGCAAGTCCTGCTGAGCTTGATGACATTATGTCTATAGCGGTTCGAGTTAATGATTTCCTTGTTGGTTTGTTTATGGGTGTTGGAATTCAATTGGTGGATTTTAAAATAGAAGTTGGGCGACACTTTGAAGGTGATTTAATGCGAATAATTGTTGCTGATGAGATTTCACCAGATAGCTGCCGCCTTTGGGATATAAAAACTAACAGGAAATTAGATAAAGACCTTTTTCGTGAAGGAAGCGAAGGCATGATTGATGCTTATCGTGAAGTAGCTCAACGGCTTGGTATTTTAAACGAAACCGAAAATGCTCTATCCACTGGACCAAGATTAGTCACATAAATAATAGTTAGAATAAAAGTTAATTGGAAACATTATGAAAGCAAAAGTAATTGTTACGCTAAAAAATGGCGTTCTAGACCCTCAGGGCAAAGCTATTAAAGGCTCTCTTGATGCACTTGGCTTTGCTGGATTAAACTCTGTTCGCCAAGGTAAAATTTTTGATATTAATCTTGATGAAACAGATAAAGAAAAAGCAAATGCAAAAATTAAGGATATGTGCGAAAAACTACTTGCAAATACTGTGATAGAGAATTACACAATCCAATTAATTGAGTAAGACTTTTTTAACCTAAAATTCTTTTCATTTTTAAAAACAAGAATCTGCACACTTTACGCAAGACAAAGAAGAATCATGGCCATTAAATTATCCCTATTTGCAACCTTCCTTTTCACCCTAGCAATTTTTGCCTCTTCATATTCGGCTGTAATTTAAGATCCGAGCTATACCCTATATCATTAAGTATAATGATTAAGGTAAAGATTTGATATTTGCCGACTCACACCTTCGTGACCACTACGTGCCGTATATTTTTGTATTATGATTTAAAATAAAAAATAATGCAGAAAAACATGTCAAAAACTGGTAACATAAAATGGGTAGATAGTGCAAAAGGCATCGCAATTATATTAGTTGTGATGATGTATGCTGCCTATTCTGTTGGCGAGGTGGCTGGTAATGTTAGCATTTTTCATTATATAATTGGCTTTACAACTCCATTTCGTATGCCTGAGTTTTTTCTTATTTCTGGTCTTTTCCTCTCGATAGGCATTGGGCGTAGCTGGTCTAATTTCTTAGATAAACGTTTTGTGCATTATCTATATTTCTATGTAATTTGGGTAGCAATTTTGATTGTTGTTAAAATTGGGATTTTCTCTGCAAACCCAATTCTTGCTCTAAATTATCTTGGCTGGGCAATGGTTGAACCTTACTCAATGCTATGGTTCATTTATATTTTAGCTTTCTTCTCCCTTGCAGCAAAAATCGCCTATTCGCTAAAAATCCCACATTGGGTAATGCTGCTAGGTGCTGCAATTTTGCAAATTACCCCTGTACAAACAATAAGTGTAGCTATCAATAATTTTAGCGAATATTTTATATATTTTTATGTTGGTTATGTTTTTGCAACTCAAATTTTTAATATAATTAACTATCTGCAAAGCCGCATAATACTTGCAATTGCAGTGTTAATTGCCTTTTTCACAATTAACCTAACGCTAGTTTTCTTCCCCTCATATAGCATAAACATTGCAAGTTTTGAGCTGGGTTTAGCTGGCATACCTATTCTTCATCTAATAATGGCATTGCTTGGCTCACTCGCTGTTTGTCTTGTTGCTGCGATGGTGTCAAAATATAATTTCATGAACTGGCTCAACTGGCTTGGGGCTCATTCAATCGTTGTCTATCTTGGCTTTTCCTTGCCAATGACTATTTCTCGTGAATTATTTCTCAAGTTGAATATAATCAATGATGCAGGGCAACTCACCTTCATCATTATTCTTATTGCTGTTATTTCACCACTGTTTCTATACGCAATAATTCAAAAAACTGGTATAGGTAAGTTTCTTTTCGAAAGACCTCAATGGGCGCATATTCCACTCAAAACGGGAAGATTTGAGCCAAAAGGAAAATATTATAATATCCCTGCCAAATAAATCTGTTATCTATTTTACCTTTTCCCTTGCCTTTTGTCTTTTCTTTGCTCAACAAGAGCATTAAATGTCACAAAAATAAGGGGCAGGTTTTTATCTGCCATATTAACCGATGAAATCAGCTCTCATCGTGTTCCCTGGTTCAAATCGTGATAGCGATATGATTAAGGCAAGCACAAAAATTTCAGGTAATGCACCAACCCTAGTCTGGCATAAAGAAACAACTTTGCCAGATGTTGACGTGATAATAATACCAGGGGGCTTTTCCTATGGTGACTATTTGCGTTCTGGCGCAATTGCCGCCCGCTCACCCATTATGGAAGCAGTAAAACTTGCCGCCAACAAAGGCACAAAAGTTTTGGGTGTTTGCAACGGCTTTCAAATCCTCACCGAAGCAGGGTTATTACCCGGAGTGCTTATGCGCAACAAATCGCTTAAGTTTGTCTGTAAATCTGTAAAGTTAGAAGTAACAAATGCTGATAGCGACTTTACCAGCGGATATGATGAAGGTCAGGTAATTAATTGCCCTGTTGCTCATCATGATGGCAATTTTTTTGCTGATGAAAAAACACTTGCAGAAATTGAAAGCAATAACCAAGTTGCCTTTCGCTATGCGAACGACACAAATCCAAATGGCTCGCTAAACAATATTGCTGGCATTTTCAACAAACAAAAAAACGTACTTGGAATGATGCCCCACCCCGAAAATCTGATTGAAAAAGCACATGGAGGAACAGATGGGCGTGCTTTATTTGAAGCCCTCTTAGGAAAACAGCTAGGAGCAAAATCATGAGCATTCCAAACGAACCGCAAATTGATAAAAAGCTAATAGCCGATCATGGACTAAGCCCTGATGAATATCAAAAAATCCTGATTATTATGGGGCGTGAGCCAAGCTATACCGAGCTTGGAGTTTTTAGCGCAATGTGGAACGAGCATTGCTCATATAAAAGCTCTAAGAGATGGCTAAAAACTCTACCTACAACTGGTGAATGCGTAATTATGGGACCGGGTGAAAATGCTGGTGTGGTAGATATTGGTGATGGGCAGGCGGTTATTTTCAAAATGGAAAGTCATAATCACCCCTCTTTTATCGAGCCATATCAAGGCGCAGCAACTGGGGTTGGTGGCATATTGCGTGATGTTTTCACCATGGGCGCACGCCCAATTGCTGCAATGAATGCGCTTCGCTTTGGCGCACCAACACATAAAAAAACCCGCCATTTAGTTTCTGGTGTTGTTAGTGGTGTTGGCGGATATGGCAATTGTTTTGGTGTACCCACAATTGGGGGTGAAGTCGAGTTTGATGAACGCTATAATGGGAATATTTTGGTAAATGCATTTGCTGCTGGTTTGGCAGATACTGACAGTATATTTTATTCAGAAGCTAAAGGCGTTGGGCTTCCTGTTGTTTATCTTGGTGCAAAAACTGGTCGTGATGGGGTTGGCGGCGCAACAATGGCAAGTGCCGAATTTGGCGATGATATTGAAGAAAAAAGACCCACCGTTCAGGTTGGCGATCCCTTCACCGAAAAACGCTTAATGGAAGCAACACTTGAACTTATGCAAACGGGTGCGGTGATTGCTATTCAAGATATGGGTGCGGCGGGCCTTACCTGCTCAGCGGTTGAAATGGGCGCAAAGGGAAATCTTGGGATTGAACTTTATCTTGATGATGTGCCAGTTCGTGAA
>JAMONZ010000085.1 GCA_027066315.1 Hyphomicrobiales bacterium | reverse complement strand
TGATGATACTGTAGCTTTAACAACTACTTCTGGTCTTGGTTTGATAGATAATGCCGCTACTATATTTGAATTTAGAGGTGTTGGCGCAATTAATGCTAACTCTCAATTTAACCTAGATGCGGCTCAAAGTGGTGTTGGTGCTTTAACTGCAATTACGCCTTCAGGTTATGTGGTAAATGTTGTTGAACAGGGCATGGTGCGCTCTGGCCGCATTGGTGCATTGATTGAAATGCGTGATGTTACCTTGGTAGAATTGCAAGGGCAGATTGATGACATTGCAACAGCAGTTGCTCAATCGCTTTCAAGTGTTACAACTAATGCAGATGTAGTGGCTGGGCCGCCCGATGGCTTTTCAATTGACCTAGCAAATATGCAATCAGGCAATGACTTTTCTCTAAGTTATAGCGTTGGTGGAGTAGAGCAGAATGTTAAAGTTTTAAGAGTTGATGATGCAAGTAAATTGCCAATGGATAGTATTGATTCAAATGGCGTGCGAGTAATTGGTTTAGATTTTAGCACTGGAATTGGATCTGTTGCAACTGCGCTTGATGCCGCATTGGGGCCAGCTGTAAGTGTTACAAACCCTTTAGGGACGACTTTACAAATTGTTGATGATGGGCTGGCGAATACTTCTAACATCAATTCATTGGTTTCTAAAACAACAGTTAGTGCAAATCAGAATGCTGGGTTGGCTTTGAATTTATTTTTAGATCAAGGCTCAGTTGCTTATACTAATTCGCTTGATGGTAATGGACAAAGAACTGGCTTTGCAGGACGTATAGCAATCAACGAGGCTGTGGTTAATAATAACGAGCTTTTGGTTCAGTATAATTCTGGTGGATCATTAGGCGATACCAGCCGAGCGCAAGCATTGCTTAGTCAGCTTGAAGGCATGAGTTTTACATCAGAAACAGCAACTTCGGCAACAAGCGGTAGCTTTAGACTAAATGGTAGCGCCCAAGATATGATTGCCCAAATGCTCAATTATCAAGGTACAGCAATATCAGCGGCTAATTCAGACAAGCAAACTCGCCAGCTTTCGGTAGAGGCAATTGGCTTTAGAATGAGCGATGAATATGGGGTGAATATTGATGAAGAAATGGCACGTCTTATGGAATTGCAAAATGCTTATGCGGCAAGTGCAAGAGTAGTTTCTGTTGTGCAGGATTTAATCAACACCTTGATGAAGATTTAGGAGATTAATATGATAGTTGGAAAATCACTATATCCTATTGGGACAAGTTTCTCCTCGGTTTTGAACATGCAAGATCGAATGGAGAATTTACAGGTTCAGCTCTCGACTGGTAAAAAAGCACATTCCCTGTCTGAGCTTGGAAATGATCGTAATTTTGATATGACTATTCGCTCTAGACAGTCACGCATTGAGGCATTTCAGTCCAATATTTCTATGGTAAATCTTAGACTTGATTTTTTATCTAACTCTATGGAACGCTTAGATGAGATAGAGGCAGATAGCCGAGGAACAGTTGCATCTGGCGGTATTGGCTCGCAAGGTTCAAATATGATTACAACAAAGACTTTGGCATCTGCTCGGCTTGATGAAGTTATGGTTTTGTTGAATTCAGAAATTAATGGTCGCTATTTATTTGGCGGTAGTTTTAGCGATACTCCTCCTGTTGCCTCATTTAGTGAAATTATGGACGGTGAGGGTGGTCGTGATGGCTTTAAAACTGTTGTTAATGAGAGAAAACTAGCCGATGCAGGAGTAGATGGCAAAGGGCGGCTTGTAAATTCAACTCTACCTGCTTCAACTAGCTCTATTTTTGGCGGTGGAGTTGATGGTAGTGAGCTTTTAAATGACGCAGAAATTGGTTTTGCTGATGGTGAGACTTTCTCTTTATCTGGTGGTGGTTTTGCTCCAGTAAATATTGCCTTTACCAATGTTGGCGGGGCAACAACAGGCGCATTACTTGATATTGGCGTTGCTGATGTAAATGCATTTGTTGCAGAAATAAACTCGCAAGCTGGAGCAACAATTGCAGCAGTTGAAAATGGCGAAATTGTTATTACTGCAAATGATTTAACTAACTCAATTGTTACAGGGGGAACTGCCACAACTGGTTTAGCAGATGTCGATGCAAGGCTTGATACGGTTTCATTAAGCGAAGATGGCGCACATCCGTTTGGTTATAAATTAAGCACACTTTCTTCTAGCTCTGGTGCTGTTTCTCTTACTTCTCCTGCTGGTGATCCTGCGGCTTTATCAGTGCAGTTTACTGCTAACCCAAGCTCTGATGAAACTATTAGCATTGGTCTAACTCTTCCAGATGGTGAAAACCATATAATTGAGTTTAAAGCTGTTAATGGTGTACCAGCAAATGCTGGTGAGTTTCAAATTGGAATTGATGAAAATGCAACTGCTGCTAACTTCTCACAAGCTATTAGCGATGAGTTATCTCGCATTAGCACAATTGAACTTGAGGCATCATCAACCTATGCCGCAGCTGATAATTTTTTCAATGCTCAAGGCGATGATGTTTTAAGAGTTGATGGCCCTCCATTTGATAGTGCAACATCATATAAAAATGCAACTTCTAGTGATACTGTTTTTTGGTACACTGGCGAAGACACTAGCAATGCTCGCCAAAGTGTTGTTGGAAGAATTGATGAGACTACAAAAGTGAATTATGGTGTTCAAGCAAATGAAACTGGTTTTGTGGATTTAGTTAGGGCTCTTTCTGCTTTAAGCGTTGAAGATTATCCATCTGGAGATACAAGTGCAAATGATCGCTTTTCAGAAATGGCATCAAAGCAGTTAACCCGATTAGCTGAATCTAATAATACAAAAGCTGGATCTATTGAGCTGATCTCATTAGAATTGGGCATTGCAAAATCTTCTCTTGGAAGTGCTAAAGAGCGGCATACAAATTATTCTGTGCAACTGACAAATATGTTGGCAGAAATAGAAGAAGCACCAATTGAAGAGGTTGCAATGGAGTTATTGTCTTTGCAAACTCGATTGCAAGCTAGTTATCAAACTATGTCAGCAGTAAGTCAACTTACCTTGGTAAATTTCATTAAATAGCTAGCATCTAGGTAATTAATACGGATAGTTAGTGTGTTTTTTTATGAGTATAACGCTACTTAAATGTAGTTTTATTCTCTTTGAAGGACAAGATTATGAGTGAAGTTAACTCTGTAAATACTCAAAACACTAATCTTTTAGCTAATGATAGCGCAGATAAATTTTCTGTATCTGTTTCACAAGAACAAAATGCTGGCTATGGTCTGAGTAATGAGGATTTAAAAGATCTTTATGCAAATAATAGTGTAGATGAAAATAGTTTTGGAGATGAGCCATTTGATAATGCATTAGCTCTTGGCCCAATAGCATTGGCTATTCCAGCGGTTGTTTCTTGGTTATCGTCTCCTGTTGTTGGAGCAGGTGTAGCAGTTGGTGGGACAATAGCATATAATGCACTAAAACCTGATGGACAGTCCTTTGAAATGTCAAATAATAGCTCTGCTAATCCTAATGATACTGGTTTTCAGGCCAAAAATTATGGACAGGCTAGATCGTTAGATTTCCCAACTAAAGCAGATGATAATATTGTTTTAGGATTTTTAGAAACTAAAAATGATAAGGGGGGAAGTGAGTTCCCCTCCATTCCTAATCAAGAAACAGAAGTATCGGGCATGTTAGGAAATTCAGAATTTGGTGAAGCTGATATGAAAGAGGCAAAGTCATATTGGGATAGGTTGTATGGTGATGGACGGGTGGGAACAGATGGAACTGCCATTGATGGGGTTTCCATTGATGATGGTTTTGTGATGCGAGATGATGTTGATGTGATTGTTAGGGGCGGGCAAGTGTCCTTGCCAGGGGGTGGAGGATTTGAAGAGGGAGCATTATCAAAACCTTCTCACGTTCCTGAATATTGGGGTTATCATCCCGATGAAATAAAAACTGATTCTGTTGAAAAAGTTTTAGAGGGGTTAGCCAAACTCCCAGAAGAAACCATTGAAGAATACAATCAAAGAATATATGGCGAAACACATCAAGAATTCTATAAACGAATGAAAACAGAAGAATTGTAATTAGTGTAAACTTTTCTATGGGCATATTAGTTTATCATGTTGAAGCCAGAGAATAATGATAAAAAAATAGGTGGGAGGAAATGATCTTGCCTCTAAAAAGCCCGATGAGGTATAACCAACACCGAGCTTTAATAAAGATATTTTGTACTTTTTAGGAAAGTTTTGACAAAGTGCCAGATTTTTCTGCAACAAGGTAATAAAAAGTAACACGGCTTTTTTGACGATCACCCTTCATTGCTTCACAAGTTGCTGCAATTGCAGCATTTGCATCACCTTCTGAGAGTTCTAGTTTTTTTGTGCAAAAACCATTTGCTACTCTATCAAGCTCTTTGTCATCAGAACAAGAAACTAATGAGGCATCTTTACTTTGAAGGGCAATGCCGCAATAATTAACAATTTTTCTAACTATTTCTTCGTCTGCACCAGAAATATATTTATTTACGCCATCCATATATTTTAAATGTCTGTCACTCATGTCGCTTCCTTAAATCAGTTAAAGTTAATCTCTAAATAAGACGGCCTTACTTTATACAAAATTTGAAATATTACAATCATTTAGGATATGTTAAGTGTGAAGATGAGTGTGGGTTGTGGATAAAAAACTAAATAAGAAAATAATTTTACTTGACAAAAAAGAAACAAAATGAGAACAAAGAGAGGACAAAAGAGAACATGCGGTAAATAAACCTAGCTATTGCGTGTTTTGCCACAGCGTGAAATAAGGAGAGATAATATGTTCAATGCTAAATCAAAAACTCAGTCAAAACTTAAGGTGATTGAGGGGGGATCAATGGATAAAAATAAAGCATTAGAGGCTGCTCTTGGGCAAATTGAGCGAAATTTTGGCAAAGGCTCGATTATGAAAATGAGCGATAAGGCTGTAATGGAAGTTGAAACTGTTCCAACAGGATCGCTTGGGCTTGATATTGCTTTGGGTATAGGTGGTTTGCCAAGAGGGCGGGTTGTTGAGGTTTATGGACCTGAGAGTTCAGGTAAAACCACTCTGGCCTTGCATGTTGTTGCTGAGGCACAAAAAAAGGGCGGAATATGTGCCTTTGTTGATGCTGAACATGCACTTGATCCAATTTATGCTCGCAAACTTGGGGTTGATGTTGATGAATTATTAATTTCGCAACCAGATGCGGGGGAGCAGGCTTTAGAAATTGTTGATACGTTAGTTCGATCTGGTGCGATTGATGTTTTGGTTGTTGATAGTGTTGCAGCTCTTACTCCTAAAGCGGAACTTGAGGGTGAGATGGGTGATAGTTTGCCAGGACTTCAGGCTCGTTTGATGAGCCAAGCAATGCGTAAATTGACTGGGTCTATTTCTCGCTCAAAAACCATGGTTATATTTATCAATCAAATCCGCATGAAAATTGGTGTTATGTTTGGTTCGCCAGAAACTACTACTGGTGGTAATGCGCTTAAATTTTACTCATCTGTTCGTCTTGATATTCGTCGTATTGGTGCAATTAAAGATCGTGATGAGGTTGTTGGTAATCAAACACGAGTTAAAGTGGTTAAGAACAAACTTGCTCCTCCATTTCGTCAGGTTGAGTTTGATATTATCTATGGTGAGGGTATTTCTAAGAGGGGTGAGTTGCTTGATCTTGGTGTTAAGACAGGAATTGTTGAAAAATCAGGTTCTTGGTTTTCTTATGATAGTCAAAGATTGGGGCAGGGCAGAGAAAATTCAAAACAATTTTTAAAAGATAATCCAGAAATTGCCGATATTATTGAGCAGGGTGTGCGTGAAAGTTCTGGTTTATTATCTGATGAAGAATTGCTTGCAAAAAAACCTGATGATGATGGTTTGATCGATCACAAAGAATAAGTTTATTATTATTGTTGAATTTTGAGCGGGCATTTAAGTGATGATGCCCGCTTTTCTTATAAAAGTCCTTAATTTTTTTAAGATTGCTAGACATTTAGGTAATCAGCTTGATAAAAGAAAATATGATTTTTTTGCGAGCTTATTGGCCCGCTCTTTTTTTGGGTAGAATATTATGTCTAGTGTTAATGAAGTTAGGTCAAAATTTTTAAGTTATTTTGAGAATAAGGGACATAAAACAGTGTCCTCTAGTTCCCTTGTCCCAGATAATGACCCAACACTTATGTTTACTAATGCTGGAATGGTGCAGTTTAAAAATGTTTTTACAGGAATAGAAAAACGTCCATATTCGACAGCTGTTAGTTCGCAAAAATGTGTGCGAGCTGGTGGTAAGCATAATGACCTTGATAATGTTGGCTTTACAGCACGGCATTTAACTTTCTTTGAAATGTTAGGCAATTTTTCTTTTGGTGATTATTTTAAAGAAGAAGCCATAAAATCAGCTTGGGATTTACTTACAAAAGAATATCAAATTCCAAAAGAAAAATTGTTGGTCACAGTTTATCATGATGATGATGATGCTTTTGATCTATGGGCAAAAATTGCTGGATTACCAAAAGAGAAAATTATCAGAATACCAACAAATGATAATTTTTGGTCTATGGGTGACACTGGGCCATGTGGGCCGTGCTCTGAGATTTTTTATGACTATGGTGATAAAATCTGGGGTGGTCCTCCGGGAAGTGCAACAGAAGATGGTGATCGCTTTATTGAAATATGGAATCTTGTTTTTATGCAGTATGACCAACAGGCTGAGGGCGAGAGGCTGCAACTGCCTAGCCCAAGTGTTGATACAGGAATGGGATTAGAGAGATTTTCTGCTTTATTGCAAGGAACGAATAATGTTTTTGAAACTGACTTATTCAAAACTTTAATTGATGCTTCAGCAAGTGCAACTGGGACTAATCCAAAAGGCGAGGGTATCACTTCGCATCGTGTTATTGCTGATCATTTACGAGCAATGTCATTTTTGATTGCTGAGGGGGTTCTGCCCTCAAATGAGGGTCGAGGATATGTTCTTCGCCGTATAATGCGCCGTGCAATGCGGCATGTCACTTTGTTGGGCGCAAAAGAGCCCGTCATTTATAGCTTAGTTTCTAGTTTGGTCAATGAAATGGGGCAGGCTTAC
>JAMONZ010000084.1 GCA_027066315.1 Hyphomicrobiales bacterium | reverse complement strand
AAAAATATATGGCTCACGCCCGAAATACTAATAACTGGTCAAATCAAAACAATCCAAAATCTGGTGACTGGAATGCTCTGCGATCTGATTTAAAAAACCTACTCGATCAAGTAGAGGGCCAAGTTGCGCTTGCTCAAACACCTATTGAGCAAACATTTGATGAACCAAGAAGAGAGTTTTCGAGACATCATCAACAACAACAGCCACAACAACAGCAAATGCAACAACCTCTTATGCCTCAACCATTAGAGCGTTACTCAAACGAGGGACGCCAGAATGAACAGCAAGGCAACAATCCTAATGGTGCATATACTGAACAAAACAACCAAGATGAGCAAAATTATAATCAAGTTTCCTCAGCCTTACTTCACATTTCTAATCGTCTAGAGCAGTTTGAGAATAATTTAGAGCAAAAATTACAAAAGCCTGAACAGGTTAATAATGTTGCTCCAAACAGTATTTCTGCCAATCCAAGCCCTATTGATGCAAACCACACAAATTCAAACCACACGGACGAAAGCCTCAATAAAATAACCGACCAGCTATCTCAATTAACTCAGGTAGTTGAGCTTTTATCTGGTGCTGTTGGAGAAAGCGGCCAAGTCAAAAGACTTGAAACACAAATTGAAAAAATAATCGCTCTTGTCAGTGACGCTCCAAAGACAGATCTAAGTGATGTCTCAGCTCAAGTCTCATCTAAAGTTTCTGCTCAAATTTCAGCCCTTGGGAATAATGTTGAGCAACTTGCAAAAATGCAGGCAAGAAGCTCAAAGACACAGGAACAATTAGCTCAAGAATTAACAAATAATGATACAAATGATTTTAGTAATGAATTTTTGAACATTGCAAATCGCATAGATCTTTTAGTCAAAAACATTGAGCAGCTTGGCGAAATTCAAGAACGAAACGCAAATGCTTTAACTGAGCAAAAACCAGACACTGGCTTTAAAGAATTTAGTGAAAATTACGAAAGTGGTTTAAACTCTATTTCACTCAGTGTTGGCAATATTTATGATCGCTTAGACCAAATTGAAAAATCATCGTCACTTTCACCCATTGATATTGAGCGTTTATTCCAAGAGATGGGCGAGATCACTTCTCAAACTGCTATAATCTCACAAAAAATTGACAATGGCCAAACAGAAAATAAAGATAATGATCTAGTAGATCGCATTGATATTCTTAACGACAGGCTCGCCCTAATAGAAAATACGGATGTGAATGTTGGTGAAGTAAACACCGACTTTATAAATCTAAGAGAGCTAATTAAAGATGCAATTGAGCCTCGTTTTCATAATCTTCAAACAAGAATTGAGCAGCTGAGCAATAATATTGAAGGAGGAGGTGAAAAAACCTCTTCAATTGAGCGGTTAGATGTTCAAATTGCTCAACTTATTGCAGTGATTGAGCAAAATTCAAACCCAGTATCTAGCAATATTTCCGGTGGGCAGGACTACTCCACAAATAACAATTTAGATAATATCCATAATGAAGCAAATAAAAGCCATCAAAGTAACGAAGAGCCTCAAAATGATGTTCAATCTGCTGTTGAACAAATAAATGCTAGGTTTAACAATTTAACTAGTCAGTCAAATTCTACTGATAATCACACTAAAACCCAAAGTGATAGATTAGATGAAAAGCTCTTAGCCTTAAAAAATTCCTTTGATAATAATGATAAAAAAAGCGAATTTGAAATAAGTGAAACCATTCCTCAAGTTAGCACTAAAGCAGAGCCAGAATATATTGAGCCTGAGAATGTTGAGCCAAAATATATAGAGCCAGCCCCTCAAAGCCCTGCTCCTGAGCAAGCTATTCAAATAAAGCAAGAGCCAAAGCCAAAACCAAAGCCAGAACAAAAAGAAACACAGGTTTATAACTATCAAGCACCAAGAGAAAAAAAACCGCAAAATAACCCAACTATTAGCGAAGCAGATATGTTTGCTAGCGAGAGCGAAAATGACAAAGAGGGAAGATCGCTCCCACTTGCGCTGCAAGAACAGGCTAAAAAAACAAGTGATAATATATCACAAACATCAAAGCCAAAAAATCCACAAATGGGCGTTAATGACGCTCTAAAAGAGTTAGCAAAACGTCATAACAAAGAACAGGCTCAAGTAAATAAACCTAAGGAAAAAACACCGCAAAGACAGCCATCTGATAAAATTCTTTTGCAAGTTAAACAGCCAAATCAAATAAGCTCAAATCTTCCAAAGGTTAAACTACCTATCAATGAAGAAAAAGCTCCATCTGTTTCAAGCACAGGGTTTAATCCACAAAATGCTGAACGTCCATCAATGCCAGCATCGGATTTTGCTCCAAGCCCTCAATCTGCTTATGAAGATGTTAAAAAAAATCCCCAAACACAACTAAATAGTGATTTATCAAATAATCTCACAAACACATCTAGCAAAAATACTTTTATTGAGGCTGCCCGAAGAGCAGCAAATCGCCAAAATGCAGAGCCAGTTGTCTCAGAACCAAATTCATTAATGGGGCGTGCTTTTGCACGCTTTCAAAAACCTAAATCCGATAGTAATAAAAATAAAACAGACGATGCTTTAGATCAAAATAAAAAGCCCTCAAGAGCTGAAAAAAAAGCTATGGAAAAGGCTTTTAAAGAGGCTAAAAAGAATTCACAAGAGCAGACTGAACAAGTAAATCAAGAGAGTTCTAATGGCCAAGAAAGCCTAGTTGATCGATATAAAAAACCAGTAATAATATCACTTGCTTTAGTCATAATAATTGGATTTTCTATTAATCTTATAATTGGGCGATCAGATAATCAGTCGCAAACAAATTTATCATCCAAAACAACAAGCACCAATCCACTAACTAGCGACCCTCAGACCCTGCGTGATATAACTCCAGCGGTTACCCCTACAGCGACTAGCCCAGTTACATCAAACCCTGAGCCAAAGCCAACTGTTAATTTAAATCCAACAACCCCAACTCCAGTTAAAGCCCCAGCACCAACAACAAATATAAATTCTGCTCCTGACATAATTGCAACTGGCTCTGTTGATCAAAATAACTCAACAAACAATAACGAGAGCAATGTTAAAGAGCAAGCAATACCAAGAGAAATTGACCTTTCTCAGGCAGGCCAAATTGATGAGAGCATTAGCACTGGGTCAATCTCAAATACTAAAATATCAACTGTTAACGCTATAAAACTTGAAATGCCAAAAATTGCTGTTGGGCCAATTGAATTAAGAGAAGCCGCCGCTAAGGGCAGTCCACAAGCTCAGTTTGAAGTTGGTGCAATCTACAGCGAGGGCAAAACTCTTGAACAAGATTTTACCTCAGCTGCCATTTGGTATGAGCGAGCAGCAGCTCAAGGCTTTGCTCCCGCTGGATATCGACTAGGCGGATTATATGAAAAAGGCCAAGGTGTTGAAAAAAACCTTGAACTTGCAAGACTTTGGTATCAACGAGCAGCCGAGGCTGGCAACAGAATGGCCATGCATAACCTTGCTTCTCTTTATGCAGGTTCAGAAATGGACGAACAAGATTTCACCTCTGCTCTTGAATGGTTTGAACGTGCCGCAAAGCACGATTTGGTTGATAGCCAGTTCAACCTTGGCATGCTTTATGCCCGTGGGTTGGGAACTGAACAAGATTTAAAAACAGCTTACCTTTGGTTTGCAATTGCCGCAAAAAATGGTGACAAAGACGCTCAAAAGGCTCAAACAGACATTGCAAGATCACTTGATAGTGCAAGCGTTAGTGAGCTACAAACACAGGCCGCCAACTGGCAGAGCCAAAAAATGGATATAAGAGCTAACTTTGCACCCATCGGCACATGGGCTGATAGTTTTAACCCAGGGAAAACTATTTCTAACAAAAATGTAGTTAAAAGAGTTCAGTCTATTCTCTTTGCGCTTGGCTATGATGTTGGCACACCAGACGGATTAATGGGGCCAAGAACCTCTCAAGCAATTAAAGAGTTCGAAAACGAAGCTGGCATGAAGCCTTCTGGACAAATAAACCCACGCCTGCTTGCTGTGCTTGGTTCTCAACCCGTTTAAAACTACAAATGCTAAAAGGTTTCTTGACCTTTATGCCTTTGCTAAACTATCCATAATTAAACAAACCTATTTGCTTGGTAACAGAACGTGCAGATATACCTACCCATCGCTGAATTATCGCTTAATCTCTTTTTTCTTATTGGGATTGGCGGAGCTGTTGGATTTTTATCTGGTTTATTTGGAATAGGTGGCGGGTTTTTGCTTACTCCATTACTAATTTTTTCTGGCATTCCCGCTCCTGTAGCTGTTGCATCGGTTACAGGCCAAGTAGCCGCCGCATCAACTTCTGGCGCATTAAGCTATTTTAAACGAGGAGGCATAGACTTTCACCTTGCGCTTTATCTTGTTCTTTCTGGTATAATTGGTGCATTTGGTGGAGTTGCAGCTTTTTCTGCCCTAAGAAACGCAGGTCACTTAGACTTAGTAATATCTTTGGGATATTTATTATTCTTAGGACTTGTTGGCCTAGCAATGTTAATCGAAGCTGCTCGCTCGCTTTTGCGTGATCTTAAGGGAGTTAAAACACCTCTTAAACTCCCCGGACAACATAATTGGGTGCATGGCCTACCACTTCGCATTAGGTTTAAACGCTCAAAATTATATGTTTCAGTTTTACCAGTTTTATTCATAGGTAGCTCAATTGGTTTTCTGGGAGCTTTGCTTGGTATTGGGGGTGGTTTTATTCTCGTGCCAGCACTTATATATATTTTACGAGTTCCAGGAAATGTTGTAATTGGCACATCATTGGTGCAAGTCATCGCCATTATGTCCGCTTCAACCATTTTACACTCATTAGATTCGCAAAGTGTCGATATTTTATTGGCTTTTTGTCTAATGGTTGGCGGAGTTGTGGGGGCGCAATTTGGTGCTTCTGCTGGCAAATATTTACGTGGCGATCAGCTTCGTGCTTTACTTGCGTTAATAGTTCTAGCCGTTGCTATTAGATTTGCTATCACCTTGTTGATTGAGCCTAATGATTTATTCTCAACCAGTCTTCTTGGAATTGGGGGTTAATATGATTAAAAAATATTTTTTCTTCCTAGTTTCAATAATTTTTCTTTTTACTTTTACCTCATTGGCAAACGCTCAACGCTTAATAAACGCTCTCTCAGATCGACAAGTTTCAATTGATAGCAGTTTTGATGGGAAAACTATTTCATTTTTTGGTAATATTGAGCCAAATATTGGCTCAAGTGAAAAATATGTTGATGGGCCATTTCATGTTATAACAATAATAACTGGCCCCGAGCTTGATAGGGTAGTGCGTAAAAAAGCCAACCAAATTGGCATTTGGCTCAACCAAACCAGCCAAAACTATGACAAATTTCCTTCATTTTACTGGGTTCTTTCAGATTCAAATTTAGAAAATATCACTTCAGCAAAAATTCTTGAACAAAACTCCTTCCTGCCAAAGCATCAACCACAAAAAGCACTAAAACTACAAGGTGAGCAAAATTATATTACCAGTGAATTTGACCAAGAGCTTGTGCGATTAATGGAAGAAAAAGGGCATTTTGGAATAAGCACAAATGCCATTAATTTCCACTCAGATACTTTTTATTCTGGCTCTCTTGCTTTACCAGCAGACGTTCCCGTAGGTTATTTTTTAACTCAAACATACTTGTTTAAAAATGGTGAAATAATTTTCTCAAAAGCAGAATCATTCACAGTGAAGAAAACTGGTTTTGAGAGGTTTCTAGGAAATTTCGCTAACCACTCCCCTCTTTTATATGGAATATTTTGTGTCATTTTAGCCCTTTTCACAGGCTGGCTTGGTGGGGTAGCATTTAGACGTTGATTCTAAATATCATTATTTTTAATGAAGAAAAGAGAACGTCATGTCACATATTCCTACATTTTGGTCACGAATAGTTACCCTATCCGCTGTTTTTGGCCTATTGCCTTTCATTCTAGCTTTGGCCGTAACAATATTCCCCCAGTGGTTACCAATTGAAAAAACCATTTTTGAGCCAGCTGTTATTGGTTTTGGGGTATTAATATTATCTTTTCTTGGCGGAGTTCGCTGGGGCATAAGGCTACAAGGTGGCGCAGGCTCTGACCTCACCTTCATTGTTGGAATGATTGGCTCTGCGGCAGGCTTTTTTATCCTTTTAATGCCCTATAATTTTGGACTTATTGTGCTAACCATTGGTTTTGCTCTACAAGGCGCATGGGACGTATTTTCCTCTGGCATACCAGAATTCTATGCTCGCCTTCGAGCCTCAATGACATGGCTAGTTTGCCTAATACTCATCGCAATTCTTATTGCCAAAATTTTTGTTTAAAATTATTTTTAAGGACAATTAAAATGAAAGATAAAGTTATTTTCATAACGGGTGCAACTTCTGGTTTTGGTGAAGCAACAGCTCGGCTTTTTGCAAACAATGGCTGGAAGGTAGTTGCCACTGGACGACGTCTAGAAAGGCTTAAAAAACTTCGCAGTGATTTACCCAAAGGTCAGGTTTATATTGCCCAGATGGATCTAACAAAACATAACGAAATTCTCAACACAATTGCTAACCTGCCTAATGAATTTAAGCCAATAGATTGCCTGTTAAATAATGGTGGGCTTGCGCTGGGAGCAGAACCAATTCCAAATGCAAAATTAGAAGATTGGCAAGCAATGATAAATACCAATATCTTTGGCCTTATTCATATGAGCCAAGAGATGATACCTTTATTAAAACAAGCAGGCAAAGGTGCTTCTATTATAAATATCGGCTCTATCGCTGCACGAAATGCCTACCCCGGAGCAAATGTTTATGGCGCAACAAAAGCCTTTGTAAGTCAGTTTTCAGATAATTTACGTGCCGACCTTGCTGGCACAGATATTCGGGTAACCAACCTTGCCCCCGGTATGGCAAAATCAGAATTTACCAAAATACGCACCTATGGCGATGATGAAGCAAATGAGAAATTTTATGAAGGAGTAGAGCCAATCTTGCCGCAAGATATTGCAGACAGCGTTTGGTGGCTAGCAAACCGCCCTGCTCATATCAATGTGACTTTTCTTGAAATAATGCCAGTGTGCCAAATTTCTGGAAGGCCTGAAATTAGACGTGGCTAAAATCACTCACAAAATGCAAGTTAGCCACAAACATGTTTGGGGCATAGCCCTTCCAGCAACCATCGCCTTTATCACCGAACCTTTAGCAGGGTTAGTCGATTTAGCCGTGATTGGGCGGTTGGGCGATGCTGGCCTTTTAGCAGGTGTAGTGCTTGGTGGATTAGCTTTTTCGGTGTTTATCTCTTTAGCATTTTTCTTACGCATTGGCACAGCCGGCCTAACCGCCCAAGCAATAGGAAAAAAAGAAAAAGACGACGGCTTAAGTCATTTTATTCGGGCTGGGTTACTTGCCTTAACACTTGGTTTTTTACTAATAGTTTTAATGAAGCCAATTGAATATCTTTCTGCGCTTTTGCTTGCACCAAGTGAAAATGCATATAACTCCTACGCTACCTATTTAAACATCCGCATTCTTTCAGCTCCATTCACCTTAATGAACTTTGCGCTTTTAGGTTGGTTTTATGGCCGAGCTGCCGCAACCACTGGCATGATGTTACAATTGCTTATTCATGGAGTGAATATAATTCTCTCAATAATGTTAGTCTATATTTTTAATATGGAGGTGCTTGGGGTAGCAATTGCAACCCTAATTGGGCAGATAACAGCGGCTCTAGTCGGGGTTTTTTTGGTTATTCATCATTTTAAAGGCTGGCAAAAAACTAAGCTCCTAATCAATAAAAATACTCTATTTGATATAAAATCAATTAAACGATTATTCGCCCTAAGTAGAGATTTAATGATCCGCTCTGCGGCACTAATGTTTACTTTTGCATGGTTCACCGCACAAGTTTCTCGTATGGGAGATGTAACCTTAGCAGCCAATGAATTATTGTTATATTTTTTACTAATAACAGCCTATTTTTTAGACGGACAAGCCCAAGCCGCCGAAGCATTATGCGGCAGAGCAATTGGCGCAAATAATAAACAAGCCTTTCTTCAAGCATTAAAACTCACCCTATTATGGGGCTTTATCATTGGGTTCTTATTATTTATTTTCTGGCTTATATCAGGCGGCTATTTAATCGACTTCATGTCAACCAATCATGAAATAAGAGAACAAGCAAAGCTCTATTTAATCATTGCAGCTCTTACGTCTTTTACAGGGGTTGGTGCATTTGTTTTAGATGGCGTAATGGCTGGGGCAACAATGGGCAGAACAATAAGAAACGGCATGTTATCTGCCTCAGCAATTTACCTTTTATCAGCAATTATTTTACAATATTTTTTTGGTCTAAACGGGCTATGGGCAGCAATACATGTCTTTTTCATTGCCAGAACAATTATTTTTGCAATTGCAATTTGGAAAAAAACGCCAAGGCTTTTTAATTAAACTTCGCCCTTACCGCTTGCCCAATCATCTACTTGTGTTCCAACCAAATCACTGACATTTTCAGCTCCAGTTCTATTAACTTCTTTCACCAAGCCAGCCTTTATTTCATCTAGTAAATCCATGCCCTCATATACTAAAGCTGAATATAATTGAATTACATTTGCACCTGCATTTAATTTGGCGATTGCACTTTTAGCTGAGTGAATTCCACCCACTCCAATTATGGGTAAATCAACTCCGACTCTTTGGCGCATTTGCGCTAGTTTTTGAGTTGAGAGGTTAAATAAAGGCTTGCCAGAAAGCCCGCCCGCCTCATTACTATTTTCTTCATTCTCAATCATATTGCGGCTTATTGTGGTATTGGAAATAATCAACCCATCTAAATCACTTTGTAAAACCAGTTTAGCAATTTCATCTAATTCTTTTTCGTCTAAATCAGGGGAAATTTTTAAAAAGATAGGTACAAATATTTTCGCTCTTGCTCTCTGGGCTAATGTTTCCCCAAGCAAGCGTTTTAATGCCTCATTCGATTGCAAATCACGCAAGCCTTTTGTATTGGGCGAAGAGATATTCATCGTTAGATAATCTGCCACATCAGCAAAACGCTGCACTCCTCTCACATAGTCTAAAACAAAATCATCGCTATCCTTATTCGCACCAATATTCACTCCAATAATATTTGAGGCTTTATGCGAAGTTGAGAGTTTTTTTAGCCTTTGATAAGCTATTTCATGCCCTTCATTATTAAACCCCATTCGGTTAATTATCGCTTCTTGTTTTAACAGTCTAAAAAGCCGAGGTTTCTCATTCCCACTTTGCGAGTTTGGGGTAATTGTTCCAACTTCACAAAATCCAAAACCAATTTCCCCAAGTGCAGCACTCACTTGTGCATTTTTATCAAATCCCGCAGCCATTCCAATGGGATTTTTTAACTCAAGCCCACAAATTTCAGTTTTAAGTTTTTCACTATCAACGCTTGAATGAGTTGGCACAAAGCCAAGCCTAAGTGCTGCTATAGTTGTTTGATGAGCAATTTCAGGATCCATCTTCAACAAGCTATCACGTGATATATCTCGCACCTTGCTTGAGCGTAAAAATGAGCCAAGTGATTTACCAAGCACAGTGCCTATAGAATTACCAATTGAATTATATTTCACTTTAACTCACCTAAATTTGTTTCACCGTTCTTATCAATTTTTATGATTTTGACAAAATCTATCATAGTTGTTTTTAACTCAGCATATAGATGCGGAAATAAAGCCCCTCCTCGAGAAACCTCCCACTTTAAACTAGAATTAAGGCCTTCAGTATTAACCCCCAAAATAACAAGCTCACCCTGCCCCTTAAAATGCAGGCGCAAGGTATTTGATAGCTGATCTTTGGTAGAAAAATGCATATAACCATCGGCAATATCAATTGGCATTCCTTTTAAAACGCCAGTATTTTTGGCATTTTCCCAAAGCTCTAAACTAGTAATTTTATAAATATATGTTGGGTGATCTTTACTCATAATATATCATTATTCAATCATATTACACTTAGCAAGATATCCTTTTTCTTCTCTTTACAAAAGCCATAAAAATCAGCCATAATAGGATTGAATTCTATATTTAGGATAAACTTCCTATTTTATTGCCTATTATTCACAAGAGAATTTTATTAATACCAGTAAAGCAAACTTATGATTGAACATAATGCTATTTGGAAAGCTATAGACATGTTGGCCGCTCGACATGGTATTTCAACCTCGGCTCTAGCTCGTCTTGCGGGGCTTGATCCAACGGCCTTTAACAAATCCAAACGCTTTAGCAAAGAGGGGCGAGAACGCTGGCCATCGACCGAAAGTATAGCTAAAGCACTTGATGCCACCGATGAGAGTTTTGAGAGTTTTTGGGGTGAAAGCGGCTCTTATTCTCAAATTCAATCACAAAATAATCCATCAACAGTACCTCTATTAGGGTTTGCTCAAGCTGGTGCTGGTGGATTTTTTGATAGTGGGGGTTTTCCTGCAGGGCAGGGTTGGGACGAGGTTAAACTACCAGGGCATGAAAACGAAAACACCTATGCGCTTGAAGTAATGGGTGCTAGCATGCTTCCACTTTATCGTGATGGAGATGTAATAATTGTTTCACCAACCGAGCAGCTTCGGCGGGGCGATCGTGTGGTTGTAAAAACAAATGACGGCGAAGTAGTGGCAAAAATCCTATTTCGCCAGAGCGAAAAACAAGTTGAACTTCATTCACTAAACCCCGATCATAACCCTATTATCATTAAAAATAATGACCTTGATTGGATAGCTAGAATTTTATGGGCAAGCCAATAATAGTCCACAACAAAGATATTCAATAGTAATTCTGTGTCGTCTTAGTCTCCTCTCCCTGTCATCTTGAGCGCAGCGAAAGATCTTAAAGGTTTAAGATTCTTCACTTCGTTCAGAATGACAAAATCAAGGTTAAATAAACTAGTTTAAATAAACTAACTCAAAAACTTACCCGCCAAAGCATCATCAATTAGTTTTTGTGTTTCTTTAACCCCATACAGCGCAATGAATGAGCCGAAACGTGGGCCTTGGTCTTGCCCTAAAAGCACCTGATAAAGTGCTTTAAACCAATCTCGTAATGGTTCGAACTCTGCCTCTTTTCCAATTGCGAAAACTAGATTTTGCAACTCTTTTGCATCAACACAATCAGCAAAATTATTTAAACCATCTCTAAGTGAAACTAGAGCTTGTTTTTCTTTATCGCTCGGAGTGCGGAATTTTTTTGTTGGCTTAACAAAGTCATTAAAATAGGCAATTGCATAACCCGCTAACTTATCTAATTCAGGTTGATTTTGCGGGGTTGCATCTGGTGCGTAACGAGAAAGAAAACCCCATAGCACTTCTTTATCATGCGCATTAGCCGCTGAAACTAAATTTAATAAGAGCGTGAAACTTATTGGCATTTCAATCTTTGGTACATTACCCTCATGAATATGAAAAACGGGATTATTCAATTTTTCTGCAATGCTTTGATTTTCATAAGAGGTAACAAAGCTAAAATATTCGTCCATCGCTTTTGGTATCACATCAAAGAATAATCTTTTAGCAGCTTTTGGCTTTTGATACATAAATAGCGAGATAGATTGTGGCGAGGCGTAGGTTAGCCATTCTTCAACCGAAATCCCATTGCCTTTAGTTTTAGAAATTTTTTGTCCCGTTTCATCTAAAAACAATTCAAAGTTAAAACCCTCTGGCGGCCTGCTGCCTAATGCTCCAACAATGCGAGATGAAAGTTTCACACTCTCAATCAAATCTTTACCCGCCATTTCATAATCAACACCAAGCGCATACCAGCGCAAAGCCCAATCTGCCTTCCACTGACATTTAACCGCACCACCCGTTACCGTAGTTTCAACTTCTTTTCCCGTTTCTTCATCAATATAAGTAATAGTCCCTTTTTCTACATCACGCCTAATCATCGGCACTTGCAAAACAATTCCAGTACGAGGGCAAATTGGCAAAAATGGCGAATAAGTCGCACGCCGCTCTTCTCCCAAAGTTGGTAAAATAATATCCATTATCTTGTCATAAACTTCAAGCATGCGTAAAAGTGCCTTATCAAAAGCACCTGATTTATACTGCTCAGTTGAAGAGATAAATTCATACTTAAAATTAAACATATCTAAAAAGCTCATAAGCCGATGATTATTATGATCGGCAAAACTTTTATGAGAGCCATCGAAAGGGTCAGGAACGCTTGATAGCGGTTTGCCCAAATTTTGAGTTAACATTTCTTGGTTGGGTAAGTGCGGTGGCACTTTTCGCATGCCGTCCATATCATCAGAAAAGCAAATCAGATGGGTTTTAATTTTATCTTGGGTCAATAAACGAAAGGCGTTTCTAACCATATTTGTGCGACCTACCTCACCAAAAGTGCCAATATGCGGCAAGCCAGATGGGCCATAACCAGTTTGAAAAGTCACTTCTTTTTGTCCAGTCCTCTCAACCCGTTTGACTAATCTTTTAGCCTCTTCAAACGGCCATGCCTTTGAACTTTGAGCAGCTTCAAAAAAGATAGGATCAAGAGGTGGTAGGTGAGAATTTGGCACGATATTATTTCCAGCTTATTTTTAAGAATAAATCCTTAAATCATGCCTATATGTTCCAAGCAATGTTTTAAAAGCAATCCTTTTAAAAAATAACTATATAGCCCTTGTTTTTATTAACTCAAATGCCTAGCTTTTAAAAGCAATCAAAACCAAAAAGGCAAAATCATGGCTTTATCCGCTCAAGATGCATTAATTTATTTAATGGTAGTAACAGCTGCCGCAGATACTGACATTTCCTCAGTTGAACTAGACAGAATTAGCTCCTTATCTGAAAGATTACCTGTTTTTGAAGGTTATAATCGTGATAGGCTAGCCCAAATGGCAGGTGATTGCGTTGACCTAATGGGAAAAGTTGATGACTTAAATAAAATCTTAGACATTGCCCTTGCCGCCCTGCCATCAAGATTACATGATACTGCATATGCCCTTGCTGTTGAAATTGCCGCAGTTGACCTTGAGCTTGAGCAAGAAGAATTACGCTGGCTAGAAATGATGCGAGATAGGTTGGATCTTGATAGGCTCACCACCGCTGCCATTGAGGTTAGTGCAAGGGCAAGATTACGCAAGGCTTAATCTTACCTTAGTAAAAACTAATCGGAAACCAGCGCAAATATAATTCGTCTAATTTTTTATTTTTCTTTAATTGCGACAAGGCATAATTTACCCCATCTCTGGCAGCACTTCGCCCAGCAGGGAAAGCAATAGCTAGACCATGCCCAAAAAATTGGGAGTTAAAATATGGCTCTCCAATAAAAGCACAGCAATTAAGATTTTCATTAAGCCAAAATGAAGCTCTTAAGCCATCACCAAAAAAAGCAGTTACTTGAGCGTTTTTCATGGCCAATAAAGCCTCTAGCTCGTTATCAAAAGTTATTACTTTTACATCTGGCAAATAGTGCGACAAAAACTTAGCATGTGATGAATTTTTTCTAACCGAAAAGACCTGCTCTTTGTTTGAAGTTTCATCTTGTTGTTTTAGGCCAACAAACCTTGCAGGAAACATTAAATAAATATCTGAAAAATCAAATTGCTCTGCATTTTTTTCTGAAATCTCTATCCCCGCAATAACTGCATCACCTTGATTACCAACTAAGGCATCGCCGATTTGCTCAAATGGCCATACCTGCATAGTGCAAGAAACATCAAGCTGATCGCAAATTGCCTGCACTAAGTCTACATGATAGCCAATTAGTTTCCCTGCCTCATTCTGATAATTAAACGGAGCAAAATCATTACTTGTTAAAAACCTAATTGAGGGAAGCAACGATGGATCTGGTGCATCATTACGAGCAAAAGGGTCACTATGATAGGGGATATTTTGTGCAAAAACACTCCCCATCAAAGATATGCTTATAAAAAAAAGATAAATTACAAAACTATATATTTGTCGCACTTTTTAATTTTCCTTTATCAGACCTAAAACTAAACCGTTTGACCTAAAATAAATATCAAAAACCACCTTGCAGGTTAGCTAGCGATTTGCAAAGCTATTTTCTTCAATTGTTTTATAGCGAGAAATATTGAATTGGCTAACATAAAAAATGACAAGACAATTCAGCAGTTAATAATCTTTGTGCTTGGTTCATTATGCCAAGACATAGAGCATGCAAACAAAATTATTCAAAAGACAAATGAAAAACATATTGAAGTTTTCAAATATATATCCCTAAACTATCATATTTCAGAACAAGAGATTTTTGCAAAGGCAGCACGATATTGTGACCTTGCCTTTAGTGAAATAATCCCACAAGATTTAACAATTAATTTAAAAATCAAACAGCTAAAAGACATTAACTCAATTACAAATTTTAGTGCAAAATTATTAGATAGAGTAGTTTTATTTGCCTCACCAAATATCTATGAAATGTTTGAACTTAGATCAATTAATAACTCATCAGGCCTACCCTATATATGCATTGTGCCGCCAAATGCTATAAAAGAAGCATTAGTCGCACATTTTAGTGATAAATTATTAGAGGAAGCAAAACAACGTTTAGCGCATCGATGGCCATTTGCAAGTGCTCACAAAGATCTTACCTATCCATCGCGCATCATCTTTTTGCTTTTTCTCTTTTCAGTCATAGCAATTGTCACTTTTACTCCTATTTCACTGACTGTATATCTTTTACCATTGCTTGGAATATTATTTTTAATCCCAGCTTGGTTTCGCCTCTCAGCTGTTTTTGAAACCATAAACAAAACCCCAAGCCAAAAATTTTTATCAGATGAGGAATTGCCAATATACTCAATTCTAATCCCTTTAAGAGACGAAGCACATATGGTTGAGCAGCTTGCAAAAGCTATGAATGCGCTAAATTATCCTTCCCATAAATTAGACATAAAATTCGTCGTTGAATCTACTAGTCCAAAGACAATTTCAGCTGTTAGAAAAACCCTTCATAATCCGCATTTTGAATTAATCATTGTGCCAAAGTCAGCCCCGCACACAAAACCAAAAGCATTAAATTTTGCTCTACCTTTTGTTCGTGGCGAACATTTAGTCATCTTTGATGCAGAAGATATACCAGAGCCAGACCAGCTAATTTTAAGCGCAACGCAATTTGCAAATGACATCTCAATAGATTGCATTCAGGCCGAGTTAGTGATTGATAATGATGCTGAGAGCTGGCTCACAACACTTTTTTGTGCGGAATATTCAGGGCTTTTTGGTATAATGTTGCCAGCCCTTTCTCGTTGGAAATTCCCCATGCCCTTGGGTGGAACGTCCAACCATTTTCGCACCTCTTCTTTGCTTGAGGTTGGCGGTTGGGACGCATTTAATGTCACCGAAGATGCAGATTTAGGTCTTCGCCTTTCGCGCCTAAGATATAAGACAGGAATATTATACTCAAAAACTTATGAAGAAGCACCAGTTTCTCTAAAACCATGGCTTGCTCAACGCACCAGATGGATGAAAGGCTGGATGCAGACTTTCATAGTTCATAACCGCTATCCAAAAGCCTTTTTAAAGGATGCAGGCTGGAAAAATTTCCTAGTCTTTCAGGTTTATGTTGGCTCATTAATCATTTCAGCTCCATTGCATACTATCTTCTTACTTGCTCTTATTTTTCGTTTTTATGAAGCAAAGCTGCAAGGGTTTGAAAATTTTAACAACTGGTTATTAGTTTATTTATTCTTCTTAATAGCAGGTTATAGCGCAACGATACTTCACTCAATCATTGGCCTTATTCGATTAAAAAAATTTAAGGCTTTATGGCTAATCCCAACCCTTCCTCTATATTGGGCTTTAAGTGGATTAGCATCACTTTTTGCCGCCTATGAGCTAATGGTAAAACCGTATTTTTGGGCAAAAACTAAGCATGGGGTAACTAAAAAAAATCGAACAACTTAAGTAAAAATTAGCTTAACCCCACCTACTAAGTGCTTCACTAATTCTATTTGTGAATTTTTTAAACTTTTTTTCATCAATATTTTCACTATCATAAATTGATAAAAATTGTAACGTAGCGTTTTTTGCGCAAGTTGCCTGTAAACTAAATCTAACTATTCGTCTGACAGGCCGCCGCATAATAAACCAGTCCACCCACCAAGGAGTGCCAAGCGAAGTTACAACTAAAACCTTTTTGAGATTATTTAAATTTGCCTTTATTGGGCCAAAGTCAGAACCATGCTTATAAGCAACATTGGGCGACCAAACACGGTCAAGCCAGCCCTTTAAAATAGCAGGAAAACCAAACCACCAAGTAGGAAAGACCATAATAAGCCCTTCAGCTTCACTCAAGCGTTTAGCTTGAGAGGCAACAGATGAAATATCATATTCTTCTTGATAATAAGCCCGACGCTCGGCTTTTGAAAGAACTGGATCAAACTTTTGAGCATATAAATCCTCAACATCAACCTCATGCCCTAAAGCCTCAAGACGAGTAACAATACGCGAACTAAATTCCCTGGCCAAACTCCTAGCCAATGGATGAGCAACTACAACTAAACATTTCATTATTTTACTTCTTGCAAATTAAACCAAATCTGCGTCCATATTTATATTTACTGGTGTTAATTTAACAAGATGTGAAGAGAAATCATTATACTGTTTAAAATAAAATAATATCTAAACACAACTCATTAAATCCGCCTATCTTTACTCATTCCTTCTGGTCAATCTAGTCTTAAAACAACAATAATAGCGAGGGTTAAATGATATTTTAATGTACTCACCAGTTGCTTTGTTAGTAAATTACATTTTATGAGCTTTTGATACAATTCCATTATTAGCCTGCAATTCACGCACATAAGTTATGATATTTTGCAGCTCGATATTAGAAATAGTTGTAATAGCGGCCATATTACCAAACGGCCAATGATGGGCGCGAACGCCAAGTTTAACGGCTCTAATAAATGCTTCATCTGCGTGATGACCTGAATTATATATATCATGGATAAGTGGCGGTCCGTTGGCTGAGCCACCAGCGTTTTTGCCGTGGCAAGAAGCACAATTAGCCTTAAAGGCTATTTCACCTTGTTTTGCTTGCGCTGTTAAATTTGGAACTTTTACGTCCACAACATGGCTCAGGTCATCGTTTGAGTTGTTATTGTTAAACATGATAAATAATCCACCAATTAAAAATGTGGCAATGATTATTGGGGTTAGGTTTTTCTTTATAATTTTAAACATGATTTTCTTTCTAAGATTGATTTTATTTTAGCAATTATTGACCTAGGATTTACTCGTTTTAATTCTCTTCAAGTAAATAAGTGGCAATTGCTATCTGGTCTTTTGGTGTTAAAAAACTGGTGCTATAAAGAACATGCTTGCCCATGGAATCTCCAAAGCTATCACCATTTGGGGTTATTCCAGTTTCAAGTGCATAGGCGAGATTTTCAATTGTCCAGTTATTTTTTTTCAAGCTATTTATATCAATTGCTGGTGCTTTGCCGCCGCCTGGCAGACTTTCATTTCCATTGAAATGTCTATCTTTGGTTTTTCTTGCTCCTGCTAAATTGCGAGGAGTATGGCAAGCAGCACAATGTGTTGCCCCCTCTGCAAGTAAACGCCCTCTATTCCAAACTTCACTTTTATTAGGATCAGATTGTGTTTTTGGATTTGTTAAAAATGCTACACGCCATAATTTCAACCCCCATCTTTGATTAAAAGGAAAAGGCATCTCATGGTCTTTTGAAGGATTAGAAACAGCAGCTACTGTTTGAAAAGCAGCCCAAAGATCTGCAATATCTTGGTCAGTAAAATTACGATAAAACTCATAAGTAAAAGCTGGATAATAGGCCTCACCTTCTGGCGAAATGCCTTGCCTGACTGCCATATCAAAATTTTCTATACTCCAGTTTCCAATACCATATTCTTTATTAGTAGTAATATTGGGGGAATATAAATCACCAAAAGAAGTAGCAAATTTAACGCCCCCAGCTAAGGGATTACCATTTTTTGCAAAGTCAGTGTGACAGGCAATGCAACCACTTGCACGAGCAAGATATGCTCCACGATTAACATCACCACTTAGATTATTTGGCTGAACTTTTTGGCCTATTGGCAAAAAAATTACAGCCCCAAGCCCTACTGTTACAACAAGTGTAACAGCAATAGCTGCTAAAAATATAGCTCTCATAATATTAAAACCTAATCTGTGCGAAATTGCGTATGACAAGAAGAGCAGGCGTTGCTTACGAGCTTAAACACGCTATCTGCTGACATTGCGCTAAGTTCATCAAGAGTGGGAATAGCATTTATTGTGCCACCCATTAAAGCGGAGCTACTGCCCATCATGCTTGTATTATCTTGAGCTGGGGCATTATTATTAAGGCCATTTTCAGCAGCAAGAACCAGTCCGTCTGTATAAAGATATAGCTGGTCTGAAAGAGCTGAGAATTTTTCCCATTCTTGCCAAATTGCTGGCTTAGCTTTTGAGATATTTGTTGGCATATCCATTTCCATTTTAGGAAATAGCTTGGTCATTGTTTCACCAGAGTGGCTTTTGATTTCTAGTGCTGCAGCTTTTACAACTTCTGCATCATAGGTAGATTTACCTTGCATCATTGGAACTAACAATTTGATGTTTTTGCCCATTATAGACATTGTATCCATACGCTCTTTGACTATGCCTGTTGCACCTTCATGCGTAAAAGCCACAGAGCTAAGAGTTGCTGCTATAATAGCACCAATAGTAATAGTTTTAATATTCATTTTTCAAATCCAAATTAGAGTAAAATTATATTGTTACAAGAATTAGGAGAAAATGCGTGGAGGTGGCGGATCAAACGTCAGGGGTTCAAAACTACCTTGTTCATATTTTAGCATAAATATAGACGAGGATAATGATAACACTTGTTTTAATTTTGAGGAGTTCAATAATGCAATTGGTGTATTGCAAAATGACATATCAGCGCAATAATCACTCAAGCTCTCAGGGTTAGTTATCATAAAAGTACAATCATGATTTGAAATACTCATATAAACATTGTGTTCATTTGCACTGATAGGGGTAAAGAATAAACTTGTAAAAATAACCAATGAAGCAAGAAATAGAAATTTACTTCTAAAAGACTGTTTGATGTTCATCATTTTAACATACCAGATAAACTGTCTAAAATTGTACAATCCGGATCGGTATCGCCATGGCAAGAAGCAACCAATTTAGTTAGAGTTTCCTTCATTGTAAGTAATTCACTAATTTTTTGCTCAATTGTTTGCAAATGTGTTTTGGCAACGGTTTTGACATCTGCACTTGCACGAGCTTTATCCTCATAAAGGCAAAGTAATTTACGACAATCTTCAATAGAAAAATTTAATGAGCGCGCACGCTGTAAAAAATGTAATTTTATGCCATCAGTTTCACTGTAATTTCTATAGCCATTTTCTTTTCGAGCAGGAATAACAAGGCCTATTTCTTCATAATAGCGAATTGTCTTGGCTGGCAGGCCACTATTCTTTGCTATTAGTCCGATGTTCATATTTAAAAATCCTATTTTATTCTATTTATTAAACTATCCAGTAGCAGGAAGGTCAACAAATTATTAAATCACTAATTCGTGAAATATGTGATTAAGAGGAATAATGTTTTGAGCCTTTGTAGCTTTATTCTTAAATCCTACATCGCCGTTACGGGGCTAACACGCAGACCAACAGAAAAATTCATATTACTATTTAATCAATTCATTAGGTTGTTCCTTATGAAGCTGCAAAATGTCACTCTTTGTTCGTGGTATGTAGAACTTTTTTACATTCGTCCAAATACTTCAAAATCTTATCAAAAAACCGCCGGTTGCATTACCAACCGACGGCTTAAAAACACCTGATAGATTGGAGGTCAGATCTCAGGCAGAAAGTCTTTTCATGTTTTGGCGAATTTCACTTCGCAAATCATCAATGCAAATGAGTTTATTGTTTTTTTCAAAATACCAATAAGTCCAGCCATTGCACGCACTAGCATCTTGCACCAATGCTCCAACTTTATGGATTGAGCCGACATGATTATCTGATTTTAATGAGCCATCAGCCCTAACCAATGCACAATATTTTCTCTTTGCATCAAATAATTTAGTACCAGGTAAAATAACACCTTGCTCAATAAGTGAGCCAAAGGCAACTCTTGCCTCTTTTCGTTTTGGCATCATAATTTCTAGTGATTTTACATCTAAGGTTTTGATTTTAGCAATCCGCTTAAGAGCTGCATTAATATAGCTGCTATCCCGCTCAATTCCGATGAAGTTCCGTCCCATTTTTTTTGCCACCGCACCAGTTGTACCAGTGCCAAAAAATGGATCAAGCACCACATCACCAACATTAGTTGTAGCGTTTAAAATGCGATGTAAAAGGGCTTCTGGCTTTTGAGTTGGATGAGTTTTATCACCATTTTCGTCCTTAAGTCGCTCACCGCCAGTACAAATAGGAAAAAGCCAATCTGAGCGCATTTGCGTATCATCATTAGCTTGCTTCATCGCCTCATAGTTAAATGTTACTTTTGATTTTTGTGACTTTGAAGCCCAAATAAGTGTTTCATGAGCATTGGTAAACCTTGTGCCACGGAAATTTGGCATCGGGTTGCTTTTGCGCCAAATCACATCATTTAGCATCCAAAATCCATGATTTTGCAGCGCAGAGCCAACTCTAAAAATATTATGGTAAGAGCCAATAACCCAAATAGCTCCATTTGGTTTAAGAATACGTCGTGCAGCCTTTAGCCAAGCATTAGTAAAATCATCATAATGAGCAAAGCTGTCAAACTTATCCCAATCATCATCAACCGCATCAACTTTTGATTGATCTGGACGAGTAAGTCCACTTTCAAGTTGAAGGTTATAGGGAGGGTCAGCAAAAATTAAATCAATAGAATTTTCTGGCAGAGCATTCATTTGCTCAATGCAATCCCCAACCAATATAGTATCAATCGGCAGGCTTTTATTATTAGTCACCAGCTGTTTTTTAACAGCCCTCTTACTCTTGTTACTCAACATTTACTTAACCCTAACGCAATACTAATAGCTGATTCATAACCGCTTAAGGTTAAGTGCTGGCTAAGAGATAGGGTTAATTTTATGCTAATAACTTTTTAACTGGCGCAAAACTAACTCGGTGATGCTCACTCACCCCAAGCCTATTAAGAGCTTCAAGATGAATTTTTGTACCATAGGCTTTATGTTTTGCAAATTCATAACCCTGATAATCCATATCCATAATTGGGCACATTTTATCTCGCAAAACTTTTGCAACAATTGAAGCCGCTGCAATTGAAAGGCTTTTAGCATCACCCTTAATAATAGCACTAGCGGGCATAGGCATATCATTGGGAATTGCATTTCCATCAATTAATACATGCTGAGGTTTTTTAGCTAGCCCCAAAACCGCTTGACGCATTGCAAAAAGTGAAGCCCCTCGAATATTTAACCTCTCAATAATCGCAGGCGTAGCACTAGCAATTGAGACATACGAATTGGCAATAATTATCTCAAAAAGCATTTCTCGTTTCTTTTCAGATAGCTTTTTACTATCATTTATACCTACCAATAAATCGCTGTTTTCAATTTTCTTAAAGTCAAACATAACCGCCGCTGCTAATACTGATCCAGCTAATGGGCCACGCCCAGCTTCATCAACCCCAGCAATATTTAAAGCTCCTTTTGTAGCCAATTCATACTCAAAAGAAAAATCAGGTTTACTCATTATTATCTTCACTAAAAGCAGATTTTAACAAAAGAAGATCTTGCCAAGCAAGTCGTTTTTGTGCGGGTAAATTAAGCAAGAATTCTGGCCGAAAACTGCAAATTGCCTTTACATTTTGCGAGCCAATTTTTAATTCATGTAAATTTGAGCGAAGTTTTTTTAACGAAATTTTTTTCTCAAAAATTATCTGAGCAACTTCTTCACCAAGCATAAAAATAAAATCAGGCGCAACAAGTTCAACTTGTCGAATAAAAAATGGCATCGAACTATTTATCTCATCAAGAGTTGGCGCACGATCACCAGGAGGTCGCCAAGGCAAGATATTGCTCAAATAAACTTCACTTCGCCCCAAGCCAATTGCGCCCATCATTTTATCAAGCAAAGCACCCGCTTTGCCAACAAAAATCTGCCCCTCCAAATCATCATCACGAGAGGGAGCTTTGCCAACAAACATAATTTTGGCATTTTCACTACCAACCCCAAACACCATATTTGCGGCACGTTTTTTTAATGCACAACCATCATAATTCTTTAATATTTCTTCTAACTCGGCTAAATTAGAAGCAGAAGACACTAATTTTTTCACTTGCTCAGTATCAGTAGTTTCTAACTCTTTTGGTTTTGCTTTTTCATCTAAATTAGTTGCAGTTTGTTTTGCCAAAGCCTTTGGCGTAACAGATGCGGCCTTTGCAACAGGGGCAGCATTAATCCAGTCAATCGCAACCTCACCAACAGCCAGATCAACGCCAGCCTCTTGATACCACTCAAGATCACTAAATAATTCTGCAAAAGTTTTTTCTTCATTTGTCATCACAAAACCATTATGTCACAGCTATAGAGTGATCGCTATATTTATATTAGCAAATCATTGCATAACAAACCAATAGTTGGAAAAATGGCTCAAAGAGAAATAATAAATACCGATGTGCTAATCATTGGAGCAGGGCCAGCGGGTTTAAGTGCCGCTATTGCGATAAAGCGACAGGCAAAAAAAGATAACCAAGATATTGAAGTAATAATAGTTGAAAAATCGGCTGAAGTTGGCGGACATATAATTTCTGGAGCAATTTTAAACCCCATAGGATTAGATGAATTAATTCCAAACTGGGATAAACTTAATGCACCAGTAAAAACCAAAGTGAGAAAGAATAATTTATATTTTTTAGGAAATACTTATGCACTGAAAATTCCAGAATTTCTTCTACCGCCTCAGATGAAGAGCAAAAATTCCTATTTAATATCGCTTGGCGAGCTTTGCGTCTGGCTTGGCGAGCAAGCAACAGAATTAGGGGTTGAAATTTACACCTCCACACCCGCAACTGATTTCATTATAGATGATGATGGCGCAATTGCAGGAATTATTACTGGCGACATTGGCCTTGATAAAGATGGAAAGCAAAAAGAGGATTATTATCAGGGCATAGAGTTAAAAGCAAAATACACTATATTTAGCGAAGGCGCACGTGGCTCACTTTCTAAAAAACTTATCAAACATTTTGATTTAGATAAAAATTCTAATCCGCAGAAATACGCCCTTGGAATTAAAGAAATTTGGCAAGTTAAAAAAGAAAATCATCAAATAGGCTTAGTTGAACATTTCATGGGCTTTCCACTTGGAAAAAATGCAAATGGCGGCGGGTTTTTATATCATGCAAAAGATGAAAAAATATACCTAGGTTTAGTCACTCATCTAAATTATCAAAACCCAACTCTCTCACCATTTGAAGAGTTTTCACGCTTCAAAACCCACTCAAAAATTGCAAAAATTTTAGATGGTGCAACCCGTATTTCTTATGGCGCAAGAAGTTTAACTTCTGGTGGACTGCAATCTATCCCAAAATTATCATTTAAAGGCGGCGCGCTTATCGGCGCAAGTGCTGGTTTTATGAATTTGCCAGCCCTAAAAGAAATACACTCAGCCATGCGCTCTGGCCGCATAGCAGGAGAAGAAATATTTAACGCCCTAAAAACTGGAATATATAATGAGGAGCTAAGCGATCTTGATAAAAAGATTTTAGCTTCTGGAATAAAAAATGAATTAAAACCGGTGCAAAATACTAAGGTTTTTCTAACTAGGTTCGGCACTCTCGTAGGCACAATATTTAGCGGAATTGATCTTTGGGCAAATGCTATTTTAAAATTCTCACCATTTGGAGTTTTGCATCACAAACAAGCTGATTTTGCATCGACAAAACCAATAGATAAAATTATCTCATATAAAAAAGCAAATGAGAAAACTACATTTACTCGTAGCTCTTCTTTAACTTTGGCAAATATTTCTTTTGAAGAAGATCAGCCAATAAACCTTCAATTAAATGATAAAACAATTCCGCTAGAACAAAATTTGCCAAAGTTTGGTGAGCCATCTTTATTTTATTGCCCAGCCGCCACCTATGAAATAATTGAGCTTAATGGCAGTAAACAATATAAGATTAACGCTGCAAACTGCCTTCATTGCAAAGCATGCGACATAAAAGACCCAAGCCAAAATATTACTTGGACACCACCTGAGGGAGGCTCTGGGCCAAATTATTCACAAATGTGATTTAACAATTATAAACTCTTAACTTGATAATTATTGCAAAATAACCGATCTATTCATTAAATATATTTTTGGAGCTAACTTTCGTGTTTAAAACTATTCGCCAAACAAATCTTTTTTTTGCAAGCCTTGCACTTGTGATAGCTTTTTTATCGCCAGCTTTTGCTCAAGATAACTATCCTTTTGCAAAATCGCCCAGTCCATCAGGAAGTTTCTTAGCAGGTAATCAAGCAGCAAAAGATATGCGAACAAAAGAAGCCGCAAGGTTTTTTCTTGATGCTTCAGAATCAGATTGGGATAATCCTGATATTGTCGAGCGAGCTTTTATTGCATTAGCTGCAGATGGCCGCATAGAAGATGCCGCCGCTCTTGCCCAACATTTGATTGAGTTAGATCCAAATAACGAAATTGCCCGCCTTTTGCTTGGCACAATCGCTATCAAAGAACGCCGTTACACTTCTGCTGTAAAGCAATTAGAAAATGTTAAAAACGGTAATTTTACCACTATTTCTGCAATCATTCTTAAGGCATGGGCATTAATTGGTGAGAAAAAATTCAACTCCTCACAAGCTCTATTAGATGAATTAAGCAAAGCTGGTCTTGGTGATTTTTTAGTTTTTCATCGCTCATTAATGGCTGATGTTGCAGGCAAGCGAGAATTAGCACTTAAATATGCTAAACAATCGTATGAAAACGAACCATATATTTCTAGAGTTGTTGAGAATTATGCTCGTATTTTAGCAAACTCTTCATCTTTTTCACAGGCAAAATCAATTATTTCTGCCTATAAAAATAATGGACTAAATCACCCAGTTATTAACGAAATTGAGCAAAATATTGACGCACAAATTCGCCCTGGCAAAACCGCTAGCACAATTCAAGCTGGCGCAAGTGAAATGTATCACGGCATAGGTGTTGCTTTAGCTAAAGAGAGGCGAAATGAATTAGCAATTTTATTTTTCCGCCTTGGTTTATATTTAAACCCAAAAGCTCAAACAATAAGCATGTCGTTAGCACAGCTTTTTGAAGATAATCATTTATATGAAGATGCAAATAAAATATATTCTTTATTGGATAAAAATTCAGCTTTAAAATCCCTTGCTATGATTAATTTTGCACAAAATCTTGATGCAATGGACGATAGAGAAGAGGCTATTAGAAAACTCAAAAATATTGTTGCCGTGCAGCCAGATAATCTTGAAGCTATATCTGCTTTAGGGGATATGTATCGCTATGATGAGCAATATAAAAAAGCTATTAAATACTATACAAAAGCCTTAAAAATCGTTGGTGGTAATAACCCTGCAGATTGGCGTTTTTATTATGTAAGAGGCATTTCTTATGAGCGAAGTGACCAATGGAAAAAGGCAGAGGCCGATTTTTTAATTGCATTAAAACTTAACCCAGGCCACCCTCAGGTGCTAAATTATTTAGGATATAGCTGGGTTGATAAAGGCATTAATTTAAAAGCTGCATTAAAACTTATAGTTCAAGCCGTAGAGACCTCACAAAATGATGGCTATATCGTTGATAGTTTGGGCTGGGCTTATTATAGATTAAATCGAATTGAAGAAGCTGTTGAAACGCTTGAGCAAGCCGTTAATTTATTACCAAATGATCCCGAAATAAACGATCATCTAGGTGATGCATATTGGTCATCTGACAGAAGGGACGAAGCTATGTTCCAGTGGGAAATTGCTATTGATGTTGATAAAATTGGTGATGTAACAAAGCGAGCGAGCGAAAAATTGCAAAATGCTCAAGAGGCTTTACCTAAGAAGTAATGATGCAAGAATTTGAATTTGCACCTGCTAAAATAAACCTTGCTCTACACGTTACCGGGCGCAATGAAAAAAACTATCACCTGCTTGAAAGCCTCGTAGTCTTTGCAAATATTGGTGATGATATTGCTATTTCAGAAGCAAAAAATGACAAATTGCTTATAACTGGCTCTTTTGCAAAAAATCTAGATAAACCAAAAGACAATCTTATCTTTAGGGCATTAAATAACTTTAGAGCAAATTGGCCAAAAAAACTACCAAATGGTTTGAAAATTGAGTTAAAGAAAAACCTCCCAATTGCGTCAGGCATTGGTGGAGGATCTGCTGATTGCGCTGCAACCTTAAGGTTATTAAACAAAATTAGTCAAAATAGCTCACCCCCAATGGAGCTGCAAAATCTCGCTTTAAGCCTTGGGGCTGATGTTCCAATCTGTTTATCGTCAAAGCCTGCAATTATGCGCAATATTGGTGAGATTATTGAGCCTATAAAGTCATTCCCAAAGGCTTATATTGTTTTAGTTAATCCAAATATTGCCATTTCTACTGCAAAAATCTTCTCAAAAATAAAAACGCCCAATAACCAACCTCTGCCAATAATAAATAATGGTTTTGATAATATAAACAGCCTTGCATCTTGGCTTAATTTAACTCGAAATGACCTTTTGCCTGCCGCAATTTCTATTGCGCCAATCATTGGGCAAATTATTGACGAGTTTAATAAAGATATTCTTTGCAACTTTGCTTCTATGTCTGGCTCTGGCGCAACAGTTTTTGGTTTATTTGAAGATTTAGAACATGCAATAAAAGCTGCAAAAAACATAGATAGAAAATGGCCACATTTTTGGACTAAGCACGCTCCATTAATATCAAATAATAATTGCAATTATTCATGATTAAAAAAAACAAAACAAAGCAAAGCAAAATTTATAAAAGATCAAACCGCACAACTGGTTTAGGCGACGCTATAAATAAAGCAATAGATCCGATTATCCAAAAACGTGGCTTTGCAAACCGAGATATAATTGCAAATTGGCCAATTTTTGCCCCTTCTCCTTATAATCAAGTGTCAATACCAGATCGTTTGGTTTGGCCAAGAGGAGAAAAAAGCGATCAAGGGGCAACTCTATATCTAAGGTGCGCTCCTGCCCATGCGCTTGCTTTAAGCCACGAAGGAGCAAAAATTGCAGCAAGTGTTAATCGATATTTCGGCTATATATTGGTAAATAGGGTCAAGCTATCACTTGAACCATTCAGCCCCCATTCATCAAAAATGTTGGATAAAGGGCAAACACCAACCAAAGAAACCATAAAAGCGGTAAACGAAGAAATAAAAGATATAAAAGATGATGATTTAAAAGAAGCCCTTCGCCGCCTTGGGCTAAATATAAAAACTAAATAACAAAATGTTGATAGGTTTTAAAAAGAATATCCTTGTATCAAACCTCTCAAACAACCAATATATGAAAAACAAATCTGGAGTTATAAAATGACAATTACCCGCCGTAAATTAATAACAAATTCTGCCGCCTCTTGCCTAATTGCAAGTGCAGGCCTTGGCCTTGCAGGAACTAGTGCAGCATTTGCAGCCGACGGCGAAAAATATAGTGTTAAAAAACTTATGCTTCCTGATGGCCCAGCTGACCATTTCATCGGGGGTGAGGACGCAAAGGTAACAATTATT